>JAFSDM010000020.1 GCA_017436225.1 Clostridia bacterium
TACTTGAATATTTTTATGTTTTATATTATTATATAGGTATGGTTTATTTAAGCTTTTCAATATAGCTTTTTATAGCCATAAAGGTTTGATCGCTTAGGTGATGCTCTATTTTACAGGCGTCATCACTTGCGGTTTCTTTATCCACCCCAAGGCGTACAAAAAGCTCGGTTAGCATAGTATGGCGTTCATAAATTTTTTCGGCAATATCCTTACCGTATTTTGTGAGTATAAGCAAGCCTTCACTATCTACTTCAATATATCCGCCGTTTTTTAAAAGTCCAACTGCACGGCTTACACTTGGTTTGGAATATCCCATATGTTCGGCAACATCTATTGCGCGGACAGAACCTTTTTCCTTAGTAAGGTATAGGATGGTTTCCAAATACATTTCTCCGGATTCCTGAATAGGCATTACATAAAACCTCCGTTTCGCTTAAAAACATTCTACCACACCCTACCGCTTTTTTCAAGGCAGAATTCAAAAAAGAAAAATATTTATTGTTTACTTTATGTTCATAATTTTATTTAATACAGGTAACAATAATACAGTATAATACCTTTAAAATTTGTAAAGAAATCACCGAAAGGAGATTATATTTAATATGAACGAAAATAACAATTCAAACAATCAAGGCTATTTAAGCGGATTTGATTCGTTTGAGCAAATTCCCGTTAAAAAAGAGGGTAGCATTAACCCCACCCCTATGTTTTCAAACCTTAAGGCTCAAAACGAAAACCCTGCTACGCCTATCGGTAAGCAGGCAGAAGAAATTGCAACCGCCAAGCCGGATAATCAAGCTACACCAGCACCTTCAGTAGAGTCCGCTCCCGTTAGTGAGGCACCCGCCGAGCAAAAGATAGAAGCTATTACTTCGCCTACATTATCACCTGAAGCAGATCAGCCACAAAAAGGCGATACACCTATATTTATTCCAAACGGAACATACAGCTATTCTGCACCTACCGTAAAGGAAGAAGAGCCTATTAAAGCTCCCGAGGCTACGGCACCCGTAAATAAAAGCTTGGGTGACAGCCTTAAGGCAGAGGGCTCCTTCACTCCGCCACCCTTTAATCCAAATACCTTTAACTCGCCCATTATGCCCGAGTTTGATCCAAAAAGCCAAGAGCCTAAACCCAAAAAGGAAAAGAAGACTAAAAGGTACGGCGTAGGAGTTGTTGCCGTTTCGGCAGTGCTTGCAGCCGTTTTAGGTACCTGTGGCGGCGTTTTTGGTACCTTTTTTGCCAACAAGTATTTCGATAAAACCGAAGCCTCATCATCCAATCAAAACGTTCAACAAAACGTAACCAACATTACCGTTGATGAAACCGTAAATTCCTCTATTGAGGCGGTTGCCAGAAAGGCGGGACCAAGCATTATTGGTATTCGCACTACCGCCGCCGTTACAAACTTCTTTGGCGGCAGCACTGAAGCAACAGGCGAAGGCTCGGGTATTATTTACACGGCAGACGGTTACATTATTACAAACTACCACGTTATTGAAAGCGCTGTTGAGTCAAGCAACTCTAAGGTTGAGGTATTTTTAGCTAATGACACCAACACCGCAATCCCCGCAACCGTTATTGGCTACAACATTGCATCAGACCTTGCGGTTGTTAAGATTGAAAAAACAGGTCTTCCTGCTATTGAGTTTGCCGATTCCGATAATCTTAATGTTGGTCAATACGCTGTTGCAATTGGTAATCCCGGCGGTCTTGAGTTTATTGGCTCTATAAGCTCGGGTATCATAAGCGGTCTTAACCGCTCGGTAACACTTGGCACAGGAAACACAATGTCCTTAATCCAAACCGACGCCGCAATTAACCCCGGTAACTCAGGCGGTGCGCTTGTAGATATTCAGGGTAATCTTATTGGTGTTAACAGCGTTAAGCTTGTCAGCACCGGCTATGAGGGAATGGGCTTTGCTATCCCCTCTAACACCGTTAAGGAAATTTGCAACAACATTATTGAAAAGCAAAATGACCCAACACCTTATATTGGTATTGAAATTAGCCAACGCTACTCTGCCGAGCAGCTTGTTGCTTTAGGCTACCCCGAAGGCGCAGTTGTTGTAAGCGTTGCCGAGGGCGGACCTGCTGATGAAAGCAAAATTCAGCGTGGTGATATTATTACAGAATTTAACGGCACCAAAATTAAAGATTATACACAGCTTGAAAACGCCATTGCGCAATGCAAGCCCGGCGATTCTGTAACCATTAAAATCTTCCGTGCGGGTCGTTTCTACTCATCGCACATAAACATTGCCGCTAATAACGCACAATAATTTAAAGTATTAAAAGGTTCTTCGTAATATGAAACGAAGAACCTTTTTTTAGCTTTTGAATTTATAGGGTTTATTTTTCATAGCTATTGAATTGAGTGTAAAAAGTAAAAAATCCGCCTCATTTTTAGTATTAAAAATAGCAGGACTAATTCTAACCGTTCCATCCTCAATTGTTCCCAGTCTTTTATGGGTATAGGGGGCGCAGTGCAATCCGCCCCTTACCGCTATATTAAATTTATCCAATAGTTCAGCGGTTTTAGAAGCCGAAAGTCCCCTTAAATTAAAGGATATTACAGGGGCGTTGTTACCATATTCGGGATATGGCGTATACAAAATTACGCCCGAAATATTTTTAAGACCCGAATAAATATATTTTGTAAGCTCAAGCTCGGATTTGTAAATTTTTTCAACACCCTTAGATAAAACAAAATCAACACCCGCGCCCACGCCTAAAATACCCGGAAGATTAAGGGTACCGCTTTCCATTCTTTCGGGGAAGGCTTCGGGTTGGACCGAAAGAGCTGAATTAACCCCTGTTCCCCCCTCAACAAGCACGGTGTCAATGTTTTTATTTGCAATTAAAATGCCCGTTCCCATTGGCGCATAAAGTCCTTTATGCGGTGCCACGCACAAAAAATCTATATTCATTTTGTTTACGTTTATCGGCAAAACACCCGCCGTTTGCGCCGCATCAACAACGAAGATTATATTCTTATCTTTGCACAGCCTTCCTATTTGCTCAATTGGCATTACCTCGCCCGTGACGTTTGAGGCGTGGGTACAAACCACCATCCTTGTGTTAGGCTTTATTGCCCGTTCAAAGGAACGCACGGTGGCCTCTTTATCTGAGAAAATAACCTCGGCTACAGAAAGCTCAACACCCATTTTTTTGAGGGTTTCGGCAGGGCGTGTAACCGAATTATGCTCTAATGATGAAATCACCAAGCCATCGTTAGGCTTTAAAATCCCCTTTAGCACGTAATTTATTGCGGCGGTACAAGACGGAGTAAAAATAACATTTTCCTCACCCGAAGCGCCAAAAAGCAAGGCGACCTTTTTTCTTACCTTAAAAATCTCTTCGGCAGCTTTTATTGAGGCCTTATGCCCTCCCCTGCCCGCATTTGCAGAATACTCATAAAGGGAACGGTTAACCGCCTTTATAACGCTCAGAGGCTTTTTTCCCGTTGTGGCGGCATTATCAAAATAAACCATTTTAATCCCCTTCCTTTTTTATTTGCAAATATCGAATTGCATAATGCGAAAGGATTTTTTTAATTTCATTTATATCACATACCGTAACAACGCCATAACCGCAACCAACATTGCCACCCACATTTACCGCGCGTTTAAGCTCGGCGCTATATCCGCTATGCCTTAAAGCATCACGGCATTTTATGGCATAGGTAATGGTTCCGGTTATTATAAAATAACGTTGCATATTTTTTACCGCCTTTCGTTTTTTTAATAACAGCAAAACTTTATGCTGACATTACATAATATGCCGAGCCTGTTATTTTGGTTTTTAAAAACGGGCATAACAAAAGCCTATGACTTTTATGGTCATAGGCTTTAAAAGGTTACTTGTACCGCCAGTTTGAAAAGGTTGCGACTAAATTTTCTTTATCTACCGTTATGCTGAGCGGAAAACCTTGTTCATTAAAAACCACCGTGAATTTGTATTTCGCATTGTTACCCTCATACAAATATTTACCGTTTTTTTGAATAACCGTTGGTACGCTTGTTGTGAATTTTAAAAATATTTCGTTTAAAATTTCAGCAAAGCCACCGTATTCCAAAGGTACTACGGTATCACCTTTCAGCTCACCGTAGCTTACGCTCATTTCACTGTTATCGAAAAAATAAGTAAGCCCCGCTATGTTGCTTGGTTCATTGATTTTAAGTGAAAAAATTCCTCCGCCAACTGCATTCGCAGTAATCTTGCACGAAAAATTTTCGCCATAAATTACATTTCCGTCACAAATATATCCCGCCTCGGCAACCGAAATTTGGTTTGCATCAGAGCCACAGGCAGTTAGCATAAGCATAGAAAAAACAAGGCAGAAAAGGCAAAGAATTTTTTTCATATTATAATTCACCAAGCTTAAATATAAATGGTAGGGTTTCAATCATATCGGTTGTTAAAACGCCGCGTTTTCCAAGCTCCTTGGCGGCTTTATCACCCGCAGCGCCGTGCAAACACACCGCCGCAACAACTGCTTTTTCAGGTTCGGTGCCGTTTGCTAAAAACGCCGCAATCATTCCCGAAAGCATATCTCCGCTACCGGCGGTTGCCATAGCCTCATTGCCTGTTGTATTTAGGTAAATTTTACCGCTTGGCGCAGCTATTATAGTATATGAGCCTTTAAGCACCGTTATAACCCCATACTCCTTGGCAAATTCTACCGCTACGGAAATTCTGTCATTTTGAATTTCAGCTACCGTTTTACCCGTAAGGCGTGACATTTCACCCGGATGAGGGGTTACTGCAACAACAGAGTCTGATTTTAAAAGCTCGGGGTCTAAGGATACTGCATTTAGTCCGTCGGCATCAATAACGGTTGGCACCCTTGAACGGCTTATAGCTTTAAGCACCGCCGACACAGTATTATCGTTTAAACCCATACCGGGACCAATTAAAACAGAACCTGCATTTTTGAATATACTGCTATTTATATCTTCGCCGCAAAGGAAACCATCCTTACCCTCTTTAGGCAAGAAAACCGCTTCGGGAAGCATTGGCGCCGCCGCAAAATAGGCATCCTTAGGCAAACAAACCTTAACAACTCCCACGCCCGAACGCATAGCCGCCTTAGCCGCAAGCATAGGTGCCCCCGCCATACCAAGACTACCGCCTATTATAAGGGCAGTACCCTTTGTGCCCTTATGAGCATTTGATGGAATTTTAGAAAGATAGCTTAGAGCGTCGCTTACCTCAATAACCTCTGCAAGATAGTCGGTAATTCTTTTATCATCAATACCGATTGAAACGGCAACCGTTTTGCCCGAATATTCTGATGCAGGATATTCAAAATGACAGGGCTTATAACCAATAAAGGATACCGTTAAATCACCCTTAACGGCACTGCCGAGCACCTCGCCGCTATCGGCAATTACGCCGCTTGGCAAATCGAGGCAGACCTTTTTAGCCTTTGAGGTATTAATTATTTTTATAATTGAGGATATTTCTCTGTCGGCGGCACCGTGAAAGCCTATTCCGAAAATAGCATCGACAATAATTTCGGCACTATCTATAAGAGCTTTAGAAAGGTCGGTATTATCATAGAAATTTATTACCGAAATTCCGCAATCTGTGGCGCGTTTTTGCATAGCTAGACTATCGGGGGTAGCCGCAATTCCCATAGCCATAATTACAGCAACCTTTGCCCCGTATTCCTTAAGCTTACGGGCAACTACATAGCCATCGCCACCGTTATTGCCCTGACCTACAACCACAACAACCTGTTTTTGCTCTAAATTATAATTTTGCTTTATAGCACGGGCGGCGGCAGAGCCTGCGTTTTCCATAAGTCTGGCGCCGTTAATACCCATATTAAATGCTATTTGTTCAGCTTTTTTTGTTTGTAAGGCGGTTAAAATTTTCATAGTATACACCCTTTTTTAAAAAATAAAGGTTTGAAAAAATGTTTACCAATAAGCAAAATTTTTCAAACCTTTATAAATTCTAAGATATTACAGCGCGTGGAATTGATTTCAGCACTTCAGTTTTTGTGCGCTCATTCATTGCAACAACAAGCAATACCATACCCTTTTTGGGGTGCTTGTAGGTAAGGTAATGAGCGTTATCATTAGCGTTACAGCAAACGAACCTTTCATCAAAATGGCGGTTAGCTAAGCTTTGTGCCTTCGCAGAGGTGAACTCGCCAAAATCCAAAACCTCATTAAGCTTTATGCTAACAATTCTTTTACGACTGCTTTGCGCGGTGATTTTATCAATATCCAAATCACGATTAACAACGATATATTCGTACTCAACACTAAATTGCTTAGAAAGCTTAAAGGCTCCGTAAATTATACCTATGGCAATTAAATAGGCAAAGGCTGGAAAAGCCGTAGCGCGGCCAAAAAGCACAAAAAAGAAAACCAACACGAATGCCACAACCCAAATTGTGCCTAAAAGAAAATAGTCCTTTGGTTTTTTATTAATTTTAACAAGTTGTTCGCTGATATTATCCATTTTACCATCCGTCCCTTTAAGGAATTTTAACTACAGGTTTATATTAACATATTACCACACTTTTTAAAAATCTTCAATAGCAAACAAAGGTAAAATTAAAAGATTTTATAAACATTTTGTTAAATCGACAAAATAACCGAGCGGACAATGCCCCGCGTAAAAGCATTGCCCGCCCTATTACAAAAATGAAAAGGATGAACTTATAAAAAACAAATTTAAAAAATTAAATGCAGTTGCGGTCACGCCTTTGAGGGGTGCCATCCGTAAAGCGAGTGATTTTAGCAGTTTGCTTTTTAGAGCGTCGGATGCCCAATTTTGCAAAAAGCTTATCTTCCAAATCGGCTAATTTTTCTTCATTCCAAAAGCCCCAAATAAAGAAAATACCAAGTGCTACCTCGATAATTGTTAGTAAAGAAAATGTTGTGCTCATTTTAAATTCCTCCATTAAACTGATTTATATAAATAGGTAAAAAGCCTTTATTTAAAAGGATTTTTCAAAAAAGAACATTTGTTCTTTTTCTTTATCCCCATTATATACCATATTTTTACATTTGTCAAGCATTTTTTTATTTTTAATTTTAACTGCTTTGTTTGTTGTTTTCATTCAGCTTTTATGTCTTAATTTTAGCATAGGTAGTGTCCCATAAAACGGACTTTGAAATATTATTTTTTTGAAATATTATTTTTATTTTATAATTGAATTATATTCGGTAATATGATAATATATTTCCGTGATATATTTTATGAGGTGAACTATGCTAAACAAGTTTTTTGGAACTAAGGAATTTTATAGGCGTCTTATATTTTTAACCCTTCCTATAATGATTCAAAACGGAATTACCAACTTTGTTAATATGTTGGATAACATTATGATTGGTCAAATTGGCACCCTTGAAATGACAGGCGTTGCCGTTAGCAATCAGCTTATATTTGTTTTTAACCTATGTGTTTTTGGCGCTCTTTCAGGGGCAGGTATTTTTGGCGCGCAGTTTTACGGCAAGGGTGACACAAAAGGCTTTAGGGATACCTTTCGTTTTAAAATGATTTTTTGCATTGGCATTACCCTACTTTGCATTGGTATTTTTATATTTTTTGGTGATGAGCTTATAAGCATTTACCTTAAGGGCGATGGAAGTACAAAGGATGCGGCTATGTCGCTTTCCTTTGCAAAGCAATACCTATTTATAATGCTTACAGGAACTATTCCCTACACCATTGCGCAGTGCTACGCAAGCACACTTCGCGAAAAGGGTCAAACGGTTGTTCCTATGGTGGCGGGCATTGCGGCGGTTGCGGTGAATATGTCGCTTAACTATGTACTTATATTTGGTAAGCTTGGCGCACCCAAGCTTGGTGTTGTAGGTGCAGCACTTGCCACCGTTATTTCCCGTTTTGCCGAGCTTTTAGTTGTAACTGTTTGGACCCACACCCACAAAAAAGAAAACGAGTTTATTATTGGCGCATACAAAAGCTTTAAAATTCCCAAAAGACTTTGCGGTCAGATACTTATAAAAGGACTTCCCCTTATGCTTAATGAAACGGGTTGGGCGGCAGGTATTGCGGTAGTTAATCAGTGCTATTCGGTTAAGGGACTTAACGTTGTTGCTGCAATAAACATTTCTACAACCTTTTTCAATGTTTTTTCAGTATCGTTTTTAGCGGTAGGTATGTCCATTGGCATATTAATAGGTCAGCAGCTTGGCTCGGGCGATACTCAAAAGGTTCGAGATACTGCTCGGCACTGCATTACATTTTCGGTTTTGGTTAGCCTGCTTATAGGTATAATATATGCAGCGCTTTCGGGCATTATTCCCTATTTATACAAAACCGACCTCTCCGTAAAGATGTTGGCTTCAAGCTTTATGTTTATTTCTGCCGTAACAATGCCAATAGAAGCGTTTGTAAACTCCTGCTACTTTACAATCCGTTCGGGAGGTAAAACCTTTATTACAATTTTATTTGACAGTATTTTTGTTTGGTGCGTTAGCGTACTTTCGGCATTTATTTTATGCAACTACACCTCCCTGCCGATTATTACAATTTATTTAATTTCTCAGCTATTAAATACGATTAAAGGTTTTGTAGGCTTTATATTCATTAAAAAGGGCATTTGGATTAAAAATATAGTTTCATAAATTTAATACTACAAAAAAATCCGATATTCACTTAAAAATCAGTGAATATCGGATAAATTTTTAATAATTTTTAATTTAGAAGGGTCTTATCTTTTTAAAAGAACCTCAGCTTCGTACTTTTTAACCTCATCAAGCCAAGCGGTGCCAACAGGAACGCCGTTTTTCTCACAGAAGTAATCCCAAACTGCACCGAATGGATAGGATTTATATTCTTCGGTAAGGGCAAGGCGAGAGGTGTAATCGCCCTCAAGCTCAAGCTTCATTAAATCTGCTGTGGGCTCTAACATTGCACGGAGAAGTGCCTTTTGCATATTGCGAGTACCGATTACCCAAGCGGCAATACGGTTAATAGAAGCATCAAAGAAATCAAGACCGATATATGTACGATCAACGAGATTGGTGCGAACAAGGTTCTGTGCTATGCTAAGAAGCTCATCATCCATTACTACTACGTGGTCACTATCCCAACGAACGGGACGGCTTACGTGGAGAAGTAATTTATCGGTGAATAGTAAAACTGCGGGAATTTTATCTGAGATAACCTCGGTGGGATGGAAGTGACCTGCATCAAGGCAGTACATTTTATTTCTGGAAACCGCATAGCCGAGCGCAAACTCATTAGAGCCTACGGTATAGCTTTCAGCACCGATACCAAAAACCTTGCTTTCTAAAGCATCTTTGGTATATGCTTCATCATATTCAACAGAGAAAACCTCATCCAAGGCGGACATCATACGTGCTCTGGGGCCCTCTTTATCAACAGGAGTATCCTTAGAACCATCGGGGAACCAATGGTTGGTAACACAGGTTTGACCAAGCTCTTTACCCATATATGCAGCAATTTTTCTAGATGCCTTGCAGTGACGAATCCAGAAATTGCGAACCTTTTCATCTGCGCTGGAAATGGTGTAGCCACTTTCTGCCATAGGATGGCTGAAGCAGGTGGGGTTGAAATCAAGACCAATTCCCATTTTCTTTGCCCACTCTACCCACTTTTCAAAGTGCTTAGGCTCAAGCTCATCTAAATCTACCTTTTCATCGGTATCGGCATAAATGGCGTGAAGATTTAACTTCTGCTTACCGGGGATTAAAGACATTGCTTTTTCAATATCTGCACGAAGCTCATCGGGTGTGGTTGCGGCACCGGGGTAATTACCGGTTGTTTGAATACCACCGCTAAGCTCAATATCCTTAAAAAGGAAACCGTTTACATCATCACCCTGCCAGCAATGCATAGAGATAACGGTTTTTTGTAAACGTTCTAAAGCTGCATCGGTATCTACACCGATTTTAGCATACTGTTCTTTTGCAAGTAAATAAGCCTTTTCTGTTTGCATAAAAATTCTCCTTTATATTAATAATTCATTATATTAAAAAGAAATAGTATCTGCAATACGATAAGCATCACTATCTAAGGGTTTGGTCATTTGAAGGGCTTCAAAAATATCACGATTAATAATAAGACCTTTATCATAGCAAATAACACGGTTGCCAACGCCACGACGTAAAAGTTCAACAGCGGCATTACCCATTAAGCTTGCCATAACTCTATCACGAACGGAAGGATTACCGCCACGCTGAACGTGACCTAAGATGGTTGCGCGGGATTCGATACCTGTTTTTGCTTCAATCTCTTTAGCGATATCATGCGCAGATTTTTCAAAGCCTTCAGCAACGATAATAATAAAGTGCTCCTTACCTGTTTTACGGGTTATTTCAATCTTTTTAATTACGTTATCAATATCGCAGGGAATTTCGGGCACTAAAACACTTAAAGCACCAACTGCAATACCTGTTTGAAGGGCTAAGTGGCCTGCGTGCCTACCCATAACCTCAACAACACTGCAACGGTCATGTGACTGAGTAGTATCACGAAGCTTATCAATCATATCTACTGCGGTATTCATTGCGGTATCAAAACCGATAGTGTAATCGGTTGAGGTAATATCATTATCGATTGTAGCGGGAATACCAACACAAGGAATACCCCTTAAGGATAAATCTCTGGCGCCACGGAAGGAACCGTCACCTCCGATAACTACGATACCTTCAATACCGAATTTTTTACAATTGTCAACCGCTTTTTGAATACCCTCTTCGGTTTTGAATTCGGGACAACGCGCGGTAAAAAGACGTGTGCCACCGCGATGAATAATACCGGAAACGTCGCGAACCTCCAAAGGATAAACAACACCTTCGATAAGGCCGTTATAGCCACGCTCAATACCCATAACATTCATACCCATTGAACAGGCAGTGCGAACAACGGCACGAACGGCAGCGTTCATACCCGGAGCGTCACCGCCACTAGTTAAAACACCAATTGTTTTCATACAAATCCTCCTATAAACTAAAACACGCAAAATCAAGCTTCTATAATTAAGTTAAACTAAAATTTAACTGATTTGCGCTAATCTTGACATTATATATCATTATCTAATACATTCTAGCACAAAAGAAATTATTATTCAACAGATTTTACATTATTTTCTCCTAAAAAGTCACATAATTTTTTCCATTTTTCAGAATTTTCCTTAAAATCTGCAAATTTTGATGCTTTAAATCTCTTTTTTGTATCTTCACAATAGATAATAACCTCTGCTCCGCTTGTTCCAAGCTGTAAATTTATTTTGCCCAGAATTTGCTCATCAAAGGTGGGAATTCGCAAATAAAGTTTTGAAAAGTTGCGAGCTTTACCTTCAATAATTTTTGCGCTTTCCAAGGTTTCACAAATGATTTCGGCGGGTCGGTCTTCACTTTCCGAAACACGACCTGTAATA
This sequence comes from Clostridia bacterium, assembly GCA_017436225.1. GTDB lineage: Bacteria > Bacillota > Clostridia > Oscillospirales > Acutalibacteraceae > UMGS1279. Next base: position 11,393 of record JAFSDM010000020.1, read on the forward strand.
TGCACTATTTCGCCCGGATTTAAAAGGGCGCGCGCTTTAAGGTGGAGCTTTGGAAATACAGTAACGCCAATAGCGTCATACATATCCTCAACCGTTAAAAATGCCATTAGGTCACCCTTTTTGGTTGATTTATTCTTAACATCGTTAATTAAAACAACCAAGGATACCTTTTCAGAGTCCTTTATTTCGTGTTCTAAAATCTGCTTGGTGTTTTTAGCGCCAACAAGCTCTGCAAAGCCACGGTAGGCATCAAGCGGATGACCCGAAAGATATAGACCTGTTGATTCTTTTTCAAAATTAAGAATTTCCTTTAGCGGCATTTCGGGAAGAGGGGGAATAATGTGGCTTATATCCACCCCTCCGCTCATCTGTTCAATATCATCAAAAAGGGACATTTGACCCCCTGCGCTTCGTTCATACTCCTGTTCGGCGGCGGCTACCACCAAATCAAGACACTGAAGCATTTGGCGGCGGTTATAACCAAAGCCATCCATAGCTCCGCTTTTTATAAGACCTTCTAGTGCGCGGCGATTAAAATCTCTGCCCTGCATTCTAAGGCAAAAATCGTATAAAGAATCAAAGCGTTTTTCTTTTCTAAGCTCTATAATTCTTTTAATAAAGCCTGCGCCGAGGTTTTTTATAGCCAACATACCAAAGCGGATATTATTACCCGAAACGCTGAAATCAAGATTGCTTTCATTAACGTCGGGCGGTAGAATTTTAATACCAAGCCTTGCACATTCGGCGCTGTACTGAGTAACCTTTCCGCCAAAGGCGAGAACGCTTGAAAGAAGCGCCGCCATATACTCCCTTGGGTAATGGCATTTTAAATACGCTGTCTGATAGGCTACAACGGTGTACGCCGCCGCGTGAGATTTATTAAAGGCATAGGAACTGAAAAGCGCTACGTCATCATATATTTCTTTAGCTACGCTTTCGGGAACGCCACGCGCAACGGCACCTTCGGCAATGACTGTACCGTTTTCATCCTTAGCGCCGTAAATAAAGGTTTCCCTTTCCTTTGCCATTACGTCGTGCTTCTTTTTAGACATTGCACGGCGAACAATATCCGCTCTGCCAAGAGAATAACCCGCAAGACTACGGAAAATTTGCATAACCTGTTCCTGATAAACTATACAACCGTAGGTGATATTTAAAATTGGCTTTAAAAGCTCGGTTTTATAGGTGATTTTATCGGGATTATGACGGTTATAAATATAGGTAGGTATGGATTTTCTGGGACCTGGTCTGTAAAGGGATAAAATTGCTGTTAAATCCTCTAAATTTTCGGGTCCAAAGGAACGAAGAACGTTTTTCATACCCTCCGACTCGAACTGAAAAACGCCCTCGGTGAAGCCATCTGCCATCATTTTTATTGTTTCTTTATCATCAAGCGGAATATTTTCTATATTAAAATCGGGGCTGAATTTACGTATCATTTTTCCTGCGTCGGAAATTACGGTAAGGTTTCTAAGCCCTAAAAAGTCCATTTTCAAAAGTCCAAGCTCTTCAAGCTCGGTCATAGTAAACTGAGTAACGATAGACTCATCGTTAAGTGCTAAAGGCACATATTCACTAACTACCTTATCGGCGATAACTACGCCTGCCGCGTGAGTAGATGCGTGGCGTGGCATACCTTCGATTTTTTTGGACATTTTAATAAGCTCACGGGTCTGCTCATCCATATCGTAAAGGCTTTTTAAATCGGGAGAGCTTTCCATTGCTTTTTCGATGGTGATACCCAGCTCATTTGGAATGAGCTTTGCTACTCTATCAACGGCGTTATATGGCATACCCATAACTCTACCGACATCACGCACGGCGGCGCGCGCCGCCATAGTACCAAAGGTAACAATCTGCGCAACGTGGTCGGCGCCGTATTTTGAAATAACGTAATCTATTACTTCGCCTCTGCGAACGTAACAAAAATCTACGTCGAAATCGGGCATAGATACACGCTCGGGGTTTAAAAAGCGCTCAAAAAGGAGACCGTATTTTATAGGGTCAATTCCTGTTATCCCAATGCAATATGCAACAAGACTACCCGCGCCCGAGCCTCTGCCGGGACCTACGGGGATACCATTTTTCTTAGCAAAGGCTACGTAATCCTGCACTATTAAAAAGTAGTCTACAAAGCCCATGCTATGAATTACAGAAAGCTCATATTCAAGCCTTTCCACCGCTTCCTTAGATGGGTTTTGACCGTAATATTTATAAAGACCTTCATAACTCATTTGGCGAAGATGCTCTAAATGGTTTTTCTCGCCAATATCAAAAACAGGAAGCTTTAATTTATGAAATTCGAACTCTACATTACACCTTTCGGCGATTTTCAGAGTATTGGCTACAGCTTCAGGAGCATCGGGGAAAAGAGCTGACATCTGCTCCCCCGTTTTAAGATAAAACTCCTCGGTTTCAAAGGACATTAAATCTTCATCATCTAATTTTTTGCCCGTACCAATAGCTAGTAAAACATTTTGCATTTGGTAATCTTTTTTCTCAATATAATGCACGTCGTTGGTGCAAACAAGCGGTATACCCGTTTCAAAAGAGATTTTTTTAAGTCCGTTATTTACTGTAAGCTGTTCTTTAATACCGTTATTTTGAAGTTCCAAATAAAAATTATCTTCACCAAAAATCTCGGCAAATTCCAAAGCCGTTTCTTTAGCTTTATTATAGTTGCCGAAAAGCAATAAATTAGGAATTTCGCCCGCAAGACACGCCGATAGACAGATAAGACCTTCGCTATGCGCTTTAAGTAACTCTTTATCTATTCTGGGTCTTGTATAAAAGCCTTCGGTAAAGCCAAGGGACACCATTTTAATAAGATTTTGGTAACCCTTTAAATTTTTACAAAGAAGTATCAAATGATGATAGTTTTTATCATCGGTTCTTTGTTTTTCAAAACGACTTTTGGGAGCAACATAGACCTCACAACCAATAATTGGCTTAATCCCTGCCGCCTTGGCTTTTTTATAAAAATCCATAACGCCGTACATAACACCGTGGTCGGAAATGGCTACCGCCGACTGACCCGCCGCTTTAACGGCATCGAAAAGGCGGTCAATTCTTGCTGCGCCGTCTAAAAGGCTATACTCGGTATGAAGATGCAGATGTGTAAAATCCATTTTACTCCCCCCTTTTTTAAAACTATAAACTATTAACTGTCAGAGGCTTACGCCTAACTATCGGCAATTTTATCGCACTTTTATTTTAAACATTTACACAGCAAACGATAGTTACAAGCTCTTTGCTATGCTAACAAGTCTGTTAAGTCTATGATTAAGACCCGATTTGGTTATGGTATTACCCGAAATATTAACAAGCTCGGTAAGGCTTGCTTCGGGATTTTGACTCCTTAATTCGGCGGCAAATTTAAGCTCAGCAGAAAGTTTTTCATAGTCTCCGTTTTGCTTTATTTTTTCTATTGCCGAATTTTGTGCCACCGCCGCATTAACGGTTTTTGAAATATTGGCAACCTCACAATTACTAATGCGGTTATAGTGATTTCGCATATCCTTATAAACCTTAATTCCTGCAAGCTCTAAGGTGTGATTTGTTGCCTGAATTGAGGTTAAAAGGTCTTCAATGTTTTCGCTTTCCTTAAAATAAACAACGTGGGTTTGTCCCCTTAAGGTTTTTTTAGGCTTTAAGCCCATTTCGCGCAAAATTTCACAAAATTCATCCGTTAATCTGGCATTTTTTATTGGGAATTCTGCGTGATATTCTTTTTTGGGGTCGCTTACAATTCCGCACGCCAAAAAGGCTCCCCTTACAAAAGAGGATTTGCAACACTCATCCTCAATATTTTGATATTTTATAACATTATCGCCAAGCGAAAATCCAAAATACCCTAAGGAATTTAAAATCTCAGTACACTTTTTTTCATTATCTACCGTTACGGTAAAGTAATCACGCTTACTTCCACCGCCCGAAATATTAGGATTTACCGCAAAGCAGGAATGAAGCAGATAGGTAATACGCTCTACCACCACTTCGCTTTCGGTGGAAATCGATATAAGCCTTTCAGAAAACGCCCTACCAAACAGTAAAATGCCGTAGCATTCGGCAATTTTACAGCAAGTGGGCGTTTCAAGCTTTGCTAATTCACTTTTTACATCAGAGGTAAATGACAAAACGCCGCCCCCTATTTATCTTTTTTCAATATCTCTATGGCTAACGCTAACGCGATAACCAAGCTCTTTAACTCTTTTATAAATAAGCTCGGCAAAGGTAACCGAACGGTGCTTACCGCCCGTACAACCAACCGCTATTACAAGCTGACTTTTACCCTCCTCTAAATACTTAGGAAGCGCAAATTCAATAAGGTCTAAAATCTTGTTTGCAAATTCTTTTGAAGCATCAAAGTTCATCACATAGCTTGAAACGGCTTCATCAAGCCCTGTAAGCGGCTTTAATTCATCAATATAAAACGGATTTGGCAAACATCGAACATCGAAAACCAAATTGGCATCTGCCGCGGGGCCGTACTTAAAGCCAAACGACACAACAGAAATATTAAAGGAGCTAACCCCCTCACCGACAAAAAGTCTTGAAAGCTGATTTTTAAGCTGCCCCGACTTTAAATTGGTGGTATCAATAACAAAATTCGACATTGCGCGAATGTTTTGAAGCATAGCTCTTTCTTTTTTTACCGCCTGATTAATGGTAATGTTATATTCATCACAAAGGGGATGCTTACGCCTTGTTTCACTATAACGGCGAGCAAGCTCTACATTGGATGCATCCAAAAAAACAATTTTGTAAAAAACATTTTCATCAGAAAGAGTTTTGAAAACCTTTTCTATATTATTAAAGGCATCACCGCTTCTTATATCGGTAACGATTGCGATTTTTGAAACGTTAAGCTCACCTTTTTTTGCCAAATCTACAAAGGAAGTAATAAGCATAGGCGGAATATTATCAATACAGTAAAAACCTAAATCCTCCAGTGCATTTGCGGCATTAGATTTACCTGCGCCCGACATACCTGTTAAAAATATAAATTCCATTTTGCTCTCACTCCCTTTTAAATTTTATTATTTTAAAAATTATCTGCCTATAAATTCAACCTCAGGCTCCATTTTAATGCTTGTTTGTAAAAATACCTTTTCGGTAACTGCTTCTATAACGCGTTTTACATCCGAAGCGGTGGCATCGCCTCTGTTAATAACAAAGCCTGCGTGCTTTTCGCTTACCTGTGCACCGCCGATAGTAAAGCCCTTAAGACCGCACATTTCAATGAGTGTGCCCGCAAAATTGCCCGTAGGACGCTTAAAGGTGCTGCCTGCACTTGGAAATTCCAAGGGTTGCTTGCTTTTACGCCTTAGCATAAGCTCATCCATACGACTGCGAATTGCTTCAGGATCACCCGGATAAAGCTGAAATTTAGCCGAGGTAATAACACGGTTTTTCTTTTCCTTAAAAATGCTTGTACGGTATCCAAGCTTCATTTTATCGGCAGTAAGTGTTTCAAATCTACCGTCTGAGGTAACGGCTCGGCACTCGGTAATTACGTTTGCAATTTCAGAATCGTAGGCACCTGCATTCATATAGACTGCGCCCCCCACAAGACCGGGTATTCCCCAAGCAAATTCCAAGCCTGTAAGACTATTTTCAAGGGCAAAGCTGCAAAGCAACGAAAGCTTAAGACCACTACCGCAGACTATTTCATTAACCGAGCCGAGCGAAACATCTGAAAGACCGCCCGCTACATGAATGACTGCGCCCTCAACCCCCAAATCAGACACAAGCAAATTACTGCCGTTGCCCAAAATATAAAAGGGTATTTCCCTTTCATTACAAAAGGAAACAATTTTTGAAACTGCGCCCTCACTTGCCGGTTTAATGAATACATCGGCAGGTCCGCCTATTTTAAAGGTTGTATGAGCCGACATTGGCTCATTTTCTTTATATACAATCTCTTCGCCCTCTAAAAACTCTTTAAGCAGACTGTAATCCAAAAACAACACTCCAAACTTAAAACCAAAGGTTTTAAAATATTATTTAAAATATTATCTATAAAGTCTGTGAATATATGCAGCGCCTATAATACCTGCATCATTACCAAGCTTTGCGATTTTGATTTCGGTTTGTTTTTCAACATTTTTGGTAAAGCGTTCTTTTTCTACTGTTTCGGCAATTGGTTTTAAAAGGGTATCACCCTCTTTAGAGATACCGCCGCCAATGCAAAGAACATCGGGTTGGAATATGTTTACCATATTTGTAACACCACAAGCAACATAATCCTGATACATATTAACAACCTCTGTAGCGGCTTTATCGCCCGCACGCATACCATCATAAGCGGTGCGTCCGCTTGCGTTATCAATATTATTGCCGCAAAGCTCCCACATTTTTGAATTGGGATTTGCCTTCATTGACTCTTTAGTTAATCTGATAAGTGCAGTTGCCGAAGCGTATGCTTCCCAACAGCCCTTTCTGCCACAGGTGCAATCTGCGCCGCCGTGAACAATAACGGTGTGACCAAGCTCACCGCCTGCAAGGTTAGAGCCTGAGAAAAGCTTACCGTCGATAATAACTCCGCCGCCAACACCTGTACCCAAGGTAACAGCAACCATTGAGCTGGTGCCAACGCCTGCGCCTGCTAAAAATTCGCCGTATGCGGCGGCAGAAGCATCATTTTCAATAAAGACATCTCTGCCTAAACGCTCCTTAAGCATTGCGCCCATAGGAACATTTTCAAAACGAAGGTTGTTAGAAACTGCAATAACGCCTGTAAAGGGATTAATGCTGCCCGGTGAACCTATGCCTATAGTATCAATATCATCCATAGTGAGACCTGCATCCTCAATAGCCATTCTTGCGGCGGCTGCCATATCATCACAAATTTCATCGGCAGGACGTGGGCAATTGGTTTTCTTTTTGCCGCGACCTACAATATTAAAGTTTTCATCTACAACACCTACTGCTATGTTGGTGCCACCCAAGTCAATACCTAAATGATACATATTTTACACTCCTAAATTTATGCTAATTTGATTTTATTTATAAACATCTACGCTTTCTGAAGAATCCTCAAAATCCTCAGCCATACCAAGTTTTTTAAGCAAATCATGCGCGGCATTATAGCCCATTTTCTTCTGGCGATTATTCATTGCGGCAACCTCAATAATAACAGCCAAATTTCTACCCGGCTTTACAGGGATGGTTAGAGATGGTATACTTATTCCTAAAATATCGGTATTTTCATTTTCAAGACCCATACGGTCATAAACCTTTTGAGCATCCCACTGCTCCAGATTGATAATCATATCAATCTTTTCGGTAAGCTTTACGGCACCCGCGCCAAAAATACGGCTGGCATTAATAATACCTATTCCGCGAAGCTCAATAAAATGACGAATGTTTTCGGGGGATGAGCCTACAAGCGATTTTGAGGAAACACGCCTAAGCTCTACCGCATCATCGGCAATAAGTCTATGACCTCTTTTAACAAGCTCAATAGCTGTTTCGCTTTTACCTACTCCGCTTTCGCCAAGAAGCAAAACACCTTCGCCGTATACCTCAACCAAAACGCCGTGGCGGGTAATTCTTGGTGCTAATTGAACATTTAAAAATGCGATTAAGGAAGAAAGCAGATTGGAGGTTGAATCACCTGTTCTAAGAAGCGGAACGGAATATTTTTTGGCATAATTGTACATTTTTTGCGATGCCTGCATACCGCGTGAAATTATTACCATTGGCGGAATTCGGGAAAAAAAGGCATCTAAGCAAGCATCAAGCTCATCATCTGTTAATGTTTTTAAATAGCTATCCTCAGATTTTCCGATTATTTGAACTCGCTCACTGTCAAAAAATTCATAATAACCTGCAAGCTGTAAGCCAGGGCGATTAACCTCAACATTTTTTACCAAAATTTCATCAGGCTCATTTGGAATATAAAGAGTTTCAAGCGATAATTCCTTAATTATTTTCGCAAGAGAAACAGAATAGTCTGATTTCATAATATCCCTCCTTATTATACAAAGCTATTATACACTAAAAATGGCTCTATGAAAAGTGTTTTTTTATAGAATTATTAATATTTTTTTATATTATCCTGCCTTTTTGAGCAAATTAAAATATAATTTGTTGAAAAAATGCTATAATAATGATATACTAAAAGAAATATTTTTAAAATTTTAAAGGAATTGATAAAACTTATGAAAAATAAAAGTTCCAAAACCTCTAAGGAAGTTTTACTTAATCTGCTTAGAGAAAAACAAAAAAGAATTGGCTTTAGCTACATAACCACCAAGCACATCTCGTATAAAATTTTCCGTTGGTTGTTTTTTGCATCTCTTGTTTACTGCACACTGATTAACCTTTTTTACATACTTGGTAAATCGGGTGAAATGGCAGCGAATATTGCGTTTATGGGCGACCCTGAGCCACATCAGGAAATTGAAATTGCAAGAATTACCACAACAATTTACATTATGATTGCTTCTGCTGTGGCATTAGCTCTGTCAGAGGTTTTTGTTTGGTTAAAGCTACCCGTTTTACAATTCACCTTTAGCCTTATTCCAAGTATCGTTATTGTGGCGCGTTTATCGGGCGAGATTGAAGATCCCACCTCTTACACACTTTCCACAAACCATATAGTTCCCCTTTTTATTACCTGCTTTTTATCTGCCGTTTCGGCATATCTGCTTTTAAATCAGCTACGCAAGGATAAAAAAGCTTGTAATGAGATAAACACAATAATCTACAACACTTATAGGGTTTCACCCGATGAGCTTCCCGAGTCCGAGTGGAATAATGTTATAAACGCCTACGAGCCACGAGTTTCCAAAAAGAAAAAACAATCCAAGCGCAAAGCAAGAAGAAAAGATAAAAATGTAGAAATCTATTACCCCCCACAGGAAATTGACCTTTCAAAGGTGCTTATTCCCTCCGAGGAAGCCGAGCAATCAGAAAATTCAAACCAAACGCAAGAATAAGAAGGTGTAAAAATGCCGCTTGACGGTTCGTTTATTGCCTGCCTCAGAAATGAGCTTAACGCGGCAGTAAATTGTCACATAGATAAAATTCACATACCCGCCAAAAACGAATTTGTTTTTGCGTTAAGGGGTAAAAATTTTAACAAAAAACTCTTTATTAAGGTTGCTCCCGACTGCCCCAGAGTCAGCTTTACCGATGCAGCTTTTGAAAATCCCGCTAATCCGCCTATGTTTTGTATGCTTCTTAGAAAGCATTTGGCATCGGGCAGAATTTTAAGCGTTGAGGGACTGGGTGCAGAGCGACTTATAATTTTTAAAATTCAAGCTACAAATGAAATGGGCGACAGGGTAATAAACTCACTTATTTTAGAGTTTTTAGGTCCCAAAACCAACCTCATTTTGATGGATGAACAGGGAAAAATATTAGATTCTGCAAGGCGTAGCGATATTGAATCGGGTGCCAGACTTATTCAACCCGGCGCTAGCTACACTCCCCCCGAAAACATTGGCAAAACCGACCTTTTAACGGGCGATTTAAAAATAGCAGTGCAAAACATTCTTACACTAAAGGAAGTAAGGCTTCGAGATGCAATTATTCAAAATATTGCAGGAATTTCTCCCCTAATTTGCCGTGAAATAGCCTTTTGCCTAAGCGGAGACTGCGACTGCTTTGTAAAATCAATAAAGGAAGCCGACCTTTTAAAAAAGCTGACCGAGCTGAAATGCGAAATTACGGCGGGCGGCACCCCCTTTATTTTATACGACCAAAACAATCAACCAAAGGATTACAGCTTTACAAAAATCAATCAATACGGCGGTTTGCTTACTGCAAAGGCTAAGGACTCATTTTCCGAGCTTTTGGAATGTTTTTACGGCGAGCGTGACCGATTAAGCCGTATTGAGCATAATAAATCCGATTTGGTTAAAAAAATTAAAAATCTTATTGCAAGAAACGAGCGAAAGCTTCAGCTCAGAAAACAAGAGCTTTTAAAATCTGCCGACCGTGAGCATCTTAGAATTTACGGAGAGCTTATTAAGGCTAATATTTACAGAATTGAAAAGGGTGCTACAAGGCTTGTTGCCCAAAACTATTACGACCCCGAATGTAAAGAAATTGAAATTCCTCTTAATTCTGCTTTGAGCGCCGCAAATAACGCCGCCAAATATTTTAAGGATTATAAAAAGGCTTGTAACGCAAGTCAAACCCTAGGTGAGCTTATTAAAGAATGTGAAACCGAGCTTAATTATTTAGAGTCGGTTTTATTTGAACTGCAAGCTGCCGACTCTACTGCCGAGCTTATTGAAATACGTTCTGAGCTTAGTGAGCTTGGTTATATTCCCCGTAATTCAGGCAACAAGAAAGCGAAAATAAATAGCACTTATTATGAATTTTCTAAAAACGGGTTTAAAATTTTAGTTGGAAAAAACAATCTGCAAAATGACAAATTAACAACAAAAATCGCAAACAAAAACGATTTATGGTTCCACACCAAAAACATACACGGCGCCCACGTAATTTTATTTACCGAGGATAAAACCCCCGATGACGAAACTCTGCTTTACGCCGCTACCCTTGCGGCATATTTTTCCAAGGCTAAAGAGTCCAATCAGGTTCCCGTAGATTATACGCCCGTTAAGTTTGTAAAAAAGCCAAACGGCGCAAAACCCGGTATGGTAATTTACCAAACAAACAAAACAATTTTTGCCGACCCCAGGGAGTTTAAATTATGAGTATTGGTATTTCAACAGCTAGCTTTTACCCCCTTGAAACCGAGGATGCAATAGCTTTAATTAGCGAAAATAGAATTGAGTGTACAGAGATTTTCTTTAACAGTAACCGAGAATTAAAGCATTCTTTCATAGATTACCTTTTAGATATTACTAAAAATTCTCCGCTTAAGGTTACCGCCATACACCCAATGCTTTCCTTTGCAGAACCATATATGATTTTTTCAGATTATATAAGAAGGTTTGAAGAAAGCGAAGATGTTTTTAAAAGGTATTTTGAAATTGCCGCAAGACTTGGCGCTAAATACGTTAATTTGCACGGCGATAAGCCTACGGGCAAGCTTCCCGTTGAGGAATACTGCGAAAGATTTAAAATCCTTGCCGATATTGGAAAAGGCTTTGGCGTTACCTTATGCCAAGAAAATGTAAACGGCTACCGAAGTGCCGACCCCGAATTTTTAAGTGATATGGTAAGACTTTTAGGTGATGATGCCAACTTCACCTTAGATATAAAGCAGGTTATACGGGCGGGCTACACTCTGCCCGAAATTTTAGAAGCTATGGATTATAAAATCCGTCACGTGCATATAAGTGACCATTCCCCCGCCGCCGACTGTCTGCTTCCAACGAAGGGCACCTTTAATTTTAACCGATTGTTTTATGACCTTAAAAATCACGGGTATAACGGCGACTATGTTATAGAGGTTTACCAAAACGCCTATAACGATTATAGCGAAATTTTTGAAAGCTATCTAAAGCTTAAAAAATCTTTAAAATAAACTTAAAAACTGCAAGTAAAAAAGCTTTTTGCCTTTTACTTGCAGTTTTTTATGCTCTAAACCAATTTATAAATAGTTTTACAGTCGTAATAAATTAGGGACTATTCCCTTTTCGGTTATATCTATTATTGCGTATCCCGGTTTTTCGGCGTAATTGTCTAACGCACCGGGGCAAATCATATAAACTCCATCGCGGTATTCCTCTTTCTGAATATGTGTATGTCCATAAAGCACAAGTGTTACCCCCTCACGCTTGGCGGAAGAAAAAATATGCTCGGTACTGCTTTTTACCCCGTAGGTATGACCGTGGGTAGCCAAAATTTTAACACCGTTTATGGTAAAATATCGGCTAGATGGGTATTTACTAAAAAAATCACAGTTGCCCGACATTATATGCACCGTTTTATCAGGAAAAAATGATGCAACCTCTGCGGCGTCATCTGCTCCGTCACCCAAAAAGAAAACGGTGCTTATATTTGGGTATTTTTCCAAAAGCTTTTCAAAAAAGCTTCTTCTGCGGTGTAAATCTGAGACTACTAAAATCTGCATAATGTGCTTACCTTTCTTTATTTTCAGTATAGAACCAAAAAACCTTTCATAGAATACAATAGAAAAGGAAGGGTGGTTTTTTTATGAACAATAATTTTTCAAAGGATGCGAGCGAAATTCTAAGACAAAAAGGAATTGACCCCCAAAATTTAAAAAACATTGATAAAAATTCTCTGCTTAAAAACCTTAGTGCCGAGGACACAAAGAAAATAAACAGCATTTTAAACGATAAACAAGCCTTGAACGATTTGCTTAATTCTGAAAAGGCTAAAGCAATTATGTCCAAACTGTTTGGTTCAAAATAATGGAAGATATAGGTCAAAAAATTACCGATTTACTGGGCAGTGCCGACGGAATGAGCAAAATTAAGGCGGCTGCCGAAGAATTACTTGGAAACGGATTATTTAAAAACGAAGAAAACACCTTAAGCAAGCCCGAAGGGGGCGAGCTTTCATTACCCGAAAACCTTTTGGCAAATATGGGTAATATTGAAGGCATAATGAAGCTCACACGACTTTTAAGCGGTAATCAGACCGACAACCGAATAGAGCTTTTAAAAGCTTTAAAACCACATTTAAGCGCCAACAGAAAAAAGCGCGTGGATAAAGCAATATCTATTTTAAAAATTGCAACGCTACTTCCCGTTTTGCGTGAGGAAGGGCTTTTAGAAAATCTTGGTTTTTAGTTTTTTTACGGGGCGGTGATTATTCTGAACGAACGCGAAAGAGCCGAATTTGAACGGCACAAAAAACTCGCCGAAGAGCAAATTAACAAAATGTATTACGGCTCTAACCCTCGGTATCAAAAGACCAATACCCCCTCGGCGCCAAACTTTACTCAATCTGCAAGCCCTAAAAATAACACAACCGCCAAAAGTGAAGCTCTGCACAAAACTGCGCAAAAGGGAAGTTCTGCAAAGCCGAAGGATGATACTTCCTACGCAAGGCAGAGTGGCAACAATATTTTAAATCTTTTAAACTTTAAAAATTTAAAGCTGGATAACGACCGACTTATTATAATAGCCATATGCCTGCTTTTATCAGGTGAGGAGGTGGATGAGCTTTTAATGCTTGCGCTGATTTATATAATGCTGTAAGCTAATTAATTTTTACATTATTCTCTTCTGCTATTTTTAAAAAGGCATCATCATTTGTAACATTTCCGCTTTCCAACAGGCTTATTTTATCCCCTAGCGGCATTTTTGGCTCAGGCTTTATAAGTGAGGTGAAAAAGTCCTTATTGCGGGCTAAAATCTCACGAATTTCCCTATGGATTAAACCACCGTAATTATAATCGTTAGTGCTTACCCCGCTTATTCCAATGCCAAGACTTTTGCCAAGATAAACCGTTCTATAAAGATGGTATCGTTGGGTTACGGCAATAAGTTTATTACAACCAAAAAGATTTTTAGCGCGGTAGAGGCTCTCATAAGTGGAAAAACCTGCGTGATCCATAAAAACAGCCTCTTCGGGAACACCGTTTTCAATAGCGTAAAGCTTCATAACGCCAACCTCATTATAATGCTCTTTACCGTGGTCGCCACTCATAATAATTTTTTCGGCGGCGCCGTTTTTATAAAGCTCTATTGCGGTATCCAGTCTATCCTTAAGCATTGGTGTAGGCTTTCCGTCCTTTACGCCACAACCAAGCACCATAATGCAATCGGCTTTGCCCTCGGCATAATTTTGCGGTTCATACATATTACCTTTAGCGCTAACACAAACATATGTATTAAGTCCAAGTACAATTGCGGTAAAAATAATAGCCGACCATAAAAATATAATTATTATCTTTTTAAATGCCACACTTTTTAAAAAATTAGTTTTTATATTAAGTTTATTTAACACAACTATCCCTCGCTTTACTTTAATTTTTATTTTACCACAAAATGTATTCTAGTAATAGTGCTATTTTGTAAATAATTTATTATTTTCCTGTTCAGAATTATTGACTTTATGTCCTATAAAGTTATATAATAAATAGGATAACTAATTCTGAAAGGACAGAAAAAATGCCCTATAACAAAGAAGATTTTATTGCCCTAAGACGGGCTATTATAAAAAAAGATTTTGACAGAATGAACGATATGCAGCTTTCAGCCGTTGTTACGGTAAAGGGGCCTCTTTTGGTGCTTGCAGGTGCGGGAAGCGGTAAAACCACCGTGCTTGTAAACCGAATTGCCTGTATGGTGAAATACGGCGATGCTTGGAACAGCACCTTTGTTCCCGAAATTTCCGACTCGGAATATCAAAGGGGTGTGGATTTTGCAAACGGTCTTACAAATGAGCTACCCTACGGTGCATTCAGCGTTTATGCGGCAAATCCTTGGGAAATTCTAGCCATAACCTTTACCAACAAGGCGGCAAACGAGCTTAAAAACCGAATTTCCGCCAAGCTGGGTGAAAAAGCAAACGATATTTGGGCGGGTACATTTCACAGTATTTGCGCTAGAATTTTGCGTAGATACGGGGATTTTTTAGGCTACTCATCACACTTTACCATTTATGATACAGATGACCAAAAGCGTGTTATTAAGGATGTTTTAAAACAGTTAGATATATCTGAAAAAGAGCTTCCCATAAAATATGTTATGAATGAAATTAGCCGCTCTAAGGATAGCCTTATTTCGCCTGAGGAATATATAAGCTCTAACTTTAAAAGCTTTTACCCTATGAAGCGTGCTGCGGGTGAAGTGTATAATGAGTATCAAAAGCGCCTTAAAGCCGCAGATGCTATGGATTTTGATGATATTATTTTTAACACCGTAAAGCTTTTTAAGAAAAACTCTGAAATTTTAGAATACTACGCTAACAAGTTTAAATACATAATGGTAGATGAGTATCAGGATACCAACCACGCTCAATACGTGCTTGTTAGTATGCTTGCCTCGCTTCACCAAAATATATGTGTTGTTGGTGATGACGACCAGAGCATTTACTCCTTCCGTGGTGCTACAATTGAAAACATTTTAAGCTTTGAAGATAATTTCCCTAATGCTAAGGTAATTAGATTGGAGCAAAATTACCGCTCAACCGCCACAATTTTAGATGCCGCAAACGCCGTTATTGCAAACAACAAGGGCAGAAAGGGCAAAAAGCTTTGGACAAGCCTTAAGGATGATAGCAAAATTAAGGTTCACACCTTAAACAGTGAACAGGATGAGGCAAAATTTGTTGCCGAAACAATTCTTTCAAACGTTCAAAAGGGTGAAAAATTTAATCAAAATGCCGTTCTTTACAGAATGAACGCCCTTTCAAGCACCATTGAAAATGTTTTTGTTCGTTCGGGTATTCCCTACCGAATTGTTGGCGGACATCGCTTTTTTGACCGCAAGGAAATTAAGGACGTTGTAGCCTATCTTAATGTTATAAATAATCCAAACGATTCGGTAAGGCTTAAAAGAATTATAAACGAACCAAAAAGAGGAATTGGTGAAACAACCGTAAAAAATGCAGAAGAGGTTGCGGCTCAGCTTGGTATATCGCTTTTTGAGGTTTTCGCGAATGCAAACGACTACCCTATTTTATCTCGCAGTGCCGCCAAGCTTACGCTTTTTACACAAATGATAAATGAGCTTGCAGACCTTGCCGACACCCTTACAATAGAAGAGCTTTTTGATGAGCTTCTAAGCAAATCGGGCTATATGGCGGCTTTACGTGCCGAGGGTGAAGCCTCTGCCGACCGTGTAGACAATGTAAACGAGCTTCGTTCGGGTATTATTAACTATCAAAACGAAGCCGAAGAGCCATCTCTTTCGGAATATTTGGAAGAGGTTGCACTTATAAGCGATATTGACAGCTACAATTCGGATGAGGACTATGTTGTGCTTATGACGCTTCACTCGGCAAAGGGTCTGGAATTTGATAATGTATTTTTAGTAGGTCTTGAAGAAAATGTCTTTCCCGGTGCGCAAACCATATACGGCGGCGATAAGGAGCTTGAGGAAGAGCGCCGACTTGCCTATGTTGGTATTACCCGCGCTAAGCGTCAGCTTTATATAACCAACGCCTACACAAGAATGTTGTACGGCTCTACCAACCGCAACACCCCATCAAGATTTTTAAGGGAAATTCCTACCAACCTTTGTGAAATCAGCGGTAGTAATAATTATAACCCTTGGGACTCTAAGCAAAAGCAATCGGGCGGATACGCCTCCGACTACGGCCGTTACAGTGGCTCTTACGGCGGCGGTTACTCCGCTCAAGGCGGTAGTACCTATTCGGCACCTAAATCTACCTACCGTGTATCCGGCGCTTCAACCGCTTCCGCTTCTAAAACACAGTATACCAAGGGTATGCGTGTAAGACACAAGGCGTTTGGTGACGGCACCGTAATAAACACTACTCCTATGGGCGGTGACTGCCTTTTGGAAATTGCCTTTGATAACCGCGGCACCAAAAAGCTTATGTCTAATTTTGTTAAAATGGAAATCCTTTAAACGAACAAAAAGCAGATGAGGCTTATTCTCATCTGCTTTAATATTTTTAAAAGGTTATTTACTGCAAAAGGTACTTTGACATACTCTGCAAGGTTGCAGCAAAGCCTTCGGTGTAGTAAATCAAGGCTTCTACATCTACCTCATAAACCTCTGCATTTTTTACTGCTGCAAATTCTGCGTAGCGTTCTTGCTCCATTATGATTTCGCTAAGTCCCTTAGCACAGAAAATAACCTCGGGGTTTGCCTTTCTCATATCGGGAAAGCTCATCATATATGAGCTTTTGTCTTGAGCAATATTTATCATACCCGCTTCTTTAAGGGCCTGACCTGCTATGGTATCACCCGTTACCACAAAGCCCTCCTCAACAAAAACGGCAACCTTTGTGGTAACACCGCTAAGCGATTTTTTAATATCGCTTACTATTCTTTGGTTTTCGGTAATATAGGGATCGTACGCCTCTTTATAATTTTCCGAGCCTAAAAATAGTTTTGAAAGAGCTTCGTAATATGGGGCAACCTCATTATAGGTTGTTGGTGTTTTAAGCGAAACAACTGCTATTTTGCGCGAAGCAAGGTTTTCCTTAATTGAATCAACAAGCTCGGCAGGGGAAATAACAACATCGGGAGAAAGCTCATAAAGCTTTTCAAAATCTATATTGGATGCAGGGCCTAAATCTGTAACGCCATCCATTTTTGTTTCCAAAAACTCTGAGGGCGCTCCGACCAAATAGCTTTTATAACCAAGCGCGCATATTGAGGATGCCGCCTGTGAGCTGAGTGTAGCAACCGTTTTAGGCGCCTTGGTAATTTCTTCACCACCAACAGTTACAGGGAAACCCTTTTCGGCGGCACAGCCGGAAAAGGTAAAAATCAAAGTCAAAACAGTAAGAATTACTGCTAAAAGTCTAATAATTTTCAAAAAAACACCTCTTTTTTCTCATTTGTTTAATTTTACTTCATATTTTACAATATTTCAAGTGTTATAATAAAAAAAGAATGATATTTTACCATTATTTAAAGTTTGTTAAATTTTCACTTTAATAATTGAAGGGAAGTTACCGTTTTGCCAAACAATTATGTAATAAAATCAAATGCAAAGGCTTCGCTTTCGGGCAAGTGGCCGCAGGCTGTAAGTATTGCCGCTATAATATTATCGGTGTTTTGCCTTTACATTGTTTTGATTGAGCTTATACTCACCCCGTTTTCGGCAATTACCAACGAATATTCTGTTGCCTTTATAATTATTGCCATTTCGGTTGTTTTTGCGCAGTTTTTCGGTATGCCGCTTTTGTACGGCGCTCTTAGATGGTTTTGGTTCACCTCCTCTGACGCCGATGTGCCCGTAAGCGAAATTTTTTGCTACTTTTCAAGCGGCAAGGAATACCTAAGGGCACTTTCGCTTAGTTTTAGAATATTTATGCGAAGCACGGCGGTTTTATTCTTTTGCTTTTTGCCGTCTATGATTGTTATTGCTATAAGCTCCCCCACTACCTATGATATGTTAAACGCACCTATGCCATACTGGGCATCTTCGGTATGGGCTATTGGTAACGCCCTTACTTTTCTAGGCTTAGTAATGTCATTTTTAACACTTATAAGGTACTTTACGGCACCTATTTTAATGATAAACGACCCTACCCTCTCCCCTAACGAGGCGTTAGATTTATCTGTTATCATTACAAAAAATGCAAACGGAAAAACTTCAGCCTTTGTTCTTTCCTTTGTGGGTTGGGCGATTTTATCCTTACTGGCTATATTCCCAATTCTTTTTGCTCTACCCTACTTTTTGGCTTCATACTCTGTATTTTGCAGATTTTTAATTAATCATTACAATAATAAAATAGCATCTTCCTACAACTTATATTAATATATAACAAGAAATTAACGGACAGACTTTTAATGCTTTTGAAGTCTGTCCGTTTTTATTTACTCGGTAGTAGTTTCTTTAGATGTGGTTGTGTTTGCGGTTGACTCGGTCGGAGTACTCGTGGTGGCGGGTGCCGAAGTGCTTGTGGAAGCATTACTGCTTGAAGTGCCACTTGTAGTTCCGCTTGTAGTTGATGAAGTACCTGAAGAGGTATTTGATGAAGCGTTAAGCGATGAATAATCAACCTCACTCATAACACTTCCGCCGTGAGTTGTACAAGGCTTCAGCTGACTTGTTTTATACCAACCAATACCTGTTGAAGTACACTTTTCGGTTGCGAGCATACCTGTGGATGTACAATATCTGCGACAGGTAACAAACTCGCTTTCGGGGAATTTCGCGCTTGTTGAGAGCCCTTTATGAATATCCTGCATAATTTTACCCCAAACTCTTTTGGCGGCACTGGAATCGGAAACCTTTGCCTGTTGGTCATAGCCATACCAGCAGGATGCTACATAATAAGGTGTACCGCCCGCAAACCAAAGGTTGTAGTTATCGTCGGTAGTACCTGTTTTTCCGTAAACCTTCATTGATGGCAGATAAGATTTAATAGCTGTACCTGTACCTTGATTAACAACATTTTGAAGCATACGGTTAAGAATAACTGCGGTATCCTCCATCATTGCTATTTTAGGCTTTTTATTTTCCTCTAAAATAACATCGCCGCGTTGGTCTGTAACCTTTGTGTAAAAAGTAGGCTCATAATATTTACCCTTATTTCCAATAGTTGCAAACGCCGCACAGGACTCTAAGGTGGTTATACCCCTGTAGCAACCACCAAGACCAAGTGATGAATAGGTAAGATCGCCTACCTTATCCTTTGCGTTTTCGGGTGTTACAAGATTTTTAAGACCCATATTATTAATGGCGTGGTCCATTACTGTTTCCATACCCATTTTTTCTATAAGCTGAACGGGGATAGTATTGTATGATTTTTCAAGCGCTCTTGCCATAGTAACCATACCGTTAGTGCAAGAACCGCCCGCATTATAAGGCCATTTAACCTTTTTGCCCTTACTGTTTACAATAGTTTGGGTTGGGGCATCCTTTAAAAGGGAGGAATATGAAATTACATTTTGGTCTAAAGCGAGAGAATATACGGTTATAGGCTTAATAGATGAACCGGGCTGACGCGGAGATGAGGTTGCACGATTAAGACCTCGATTGCCCTTTTTCTCACCGACGCCACCTGCTATGCCTACCACATGCCCCTCATAATCCATAACGGTGAAGGAGGACTGAGCCGATACACCGTTTTTATTTTTTATGAAATTAGAGGTGTTGGAATAATATTTGTCGACTTTGCTTTGAATGGTGGGGTCCATTGTGCTATAAATTTTGAAACCGCCGCTATAGAACATCTGCTCGGCATAGGCTTCATCACAATCGTATTTTTTTATAAGGTCATCTACAACATCATCAATCAGAGCGTCAACAAAATAGTTGTTTATTTCAATCTCTTTAATGGTTGCTTTATCGGCAACTATTTTAACTTCCTCTGCCAAAGCCTCGTTATATTCTTCCTCGGTAATGTATTTAAGCTCTAACATTTTGCCCAAAACAAGCTTACGGCGCTGGGCATTCTTTTCGGGATATTTATCGGGGCGATAGGTTTCAGGTGCTTTAACTATTGATGCAAGACCTGCACATTCTGCCAAGGTAAGCTCCGAAGCGCTTTTATTGTAATAATAGTTTGAAGCAACCTCAACACCGCCAATACCATTTGCAAAGGTAATGGTGTTTAGGTAACACTCTAGAATAACATCCTTATCAACTGTTTTTTCTATTCTTCTGGCGCGCATAATCTCACGAATTTTACGCATACCTGTTTGCTCGGTATCCCAAGTTATGTTTTTAACAAGCTGTTGGGTTATGGTAGAACCACCCTGATTAGAAGAGTAGATTTCTATAAACATATTAACAAATGCGCCGAAGGTACGCTTCCAGTCTACACCGCCATGGGTATAAAAGCGTTCATCTTCGATTGCTACAAAAGCATCTGCCAACTTTTGTGGGATGCCGTTATAGGTAGGGTCGTTTGCTTCGGCTCTATCCTTTTCATACTCAACCCATATACGGTTTACGCCACCGTGTAAACGCTGATATTCTACATACTCATCAGTTTTAGAGTCCTTAACATAAATGGTGGTTGTGTAGGCTTGGTCCATATCAAAAAGATTAACGCCTAAATCATCATCAATAAAGCCAAATACATAGATTAAAAAGCTGCCTGCCACAAGGCACATTGTTATAACAAATATTAAAGCGGTGGATAAAACCGTTTTAAACACCTTTTGTTTTGTGGTTTTAGGCTTTTTGGATTTAGCTTTGCCTTTACCCTTTAAGGGCTTTTCCTCAGACTCATTTCCAAAATCAACAAAGCTGTTTAAATCAATTTGATTTTCATTACTGAAAAGGTCGTCAGAGTTATTTGACGAAGAAGACGAAATATCATCATCATTAAAAAACGGACTTTGGTATTCTTCCTTCATAACCGACATTCCTCCTTAAAATAATATAAAAAAATTAATTTTTACAAACTGCTCCATAATACAGTATCTATATTTTACCACATCTGAAACAAAAAAGCGAGTTACAATTTTTTAACCAAATGTAACTTTTTTAATAAAAAATGATTTTTTGGTCAATAATATAATTAATATTGGGGGGATTTTATGAAAAAACACGCTAAAAGTATTGTTCTTGCCGTAGCAATTACTCTTGCAGTAAGCAGTATGCTTTTTGCGGTATTTTTAGAACCCGCTTTTGCAAAGGAAGAAATTCACAAAAGCTCTACAGTCACCTACTATTTAGGGGAATATAACGGATACCTTGCAATATTCCGTTCACAAGAAAGTGAGCCGCTTCAAATACTTGACGTTAGACTGGACTCATTACCCGAAAGAGATATTTCAAGAATAAAAAGCGGTATATATTCAAATGACTTAGGGGAAATAATTTCGGTAGTTGAAGATTATGAATGAAAAAAAACGGTTGCCGTTTGGCAACCGTTTTAAAGCTTTACTTAATTTCTGCCGATATATGCAGAAGGATCGGTGAATTTACCGTTTTTACGAACTTCAAAATGAAGATGATTACCGGTTGAACGACCTGTTGTACCAACAGCGCCAATGGTTTCTCCCCTTGCTACAACATCACCTTTTTTTACATAAAGGGCGCTACAATGAGCATAAAGGGTTTCGTAAGTGTCAGAATGTTTTACAATTATTTTATAGCCATAGCCTGAGGTGTCCCAACCGGAAAAGGTTACGGTGCCTGCAGAGGCAGCATAAATAGGTGTACCTGCTTTGGCAACAATATCCATACCCTTGTGACCGCGACCGTCACCAACATAAGAGCTTACGTATGAACCCGCTACTCGCTTTACAGGCCAAAGCATAACTGCATCTCCACCCTTATCGGCGGCAATAACACGCTTTGTACCAACAAGCACCTTTTGTGCAGTGGGTTTTGATAAAACAACGCTGTTTAAAGCGGTTCTTTTTGTTTCTTTACCGTTAATGCTATAAACCTTATAAGTAACCTCTTTAGAACCCTCTACACCCGATTTTACAATCTTTTTGGTACCAACATTAAGGGATGAGGTAGGTGTTTCTTCGGTTTCAAAGGGGATACTTTCTTTAACGGTTATAGTGGTTACTGAGCCTACCGAAAGAGTAGCTTCAGCAGAGTTTACATAATCACTAACAACTAAAAGCTTTTCAAAATTTGCTTTTGTTAAATACTCGGATTTAATTTCAATATCGCTTGCAATTTCTCCGTTTTCAAGCGAGTTTTCTTGCTTATAGCTTAAAAGGTATGCGTCAAGACTATTGTTAATTTCTTCCTTTGAATTACCAAAGGCAACTGCTACGCCGTCAACATATAATACACTAGCTAAAACTATATTTTCAGAATTAGCAATAATAAGGTCTGCAAGTTCCTTAGAGGTGGATAAATTTGACTTGCCAACAAAGGTTGGATTAAGCTCAGTTTTGATTAATTTTGAGTTGCATTCGGGATTATTGAGCTTATTAGCCGCAAAAATTTCGGCTTCCGCAACAACAGAGGGCTCCTTCACCATAGCAATTGAAGCACCGTTGTAGGTAACGGCATAAGCGGAGGTAGCACCTGTTGCAACTGCAACCGAAACGGTGCAGGAAATAACCAAAAGAACAGTTATAATAGCCGCTAAAACGCGAGGTGATTTTTTAAGATACCTAACCGAACAATTATAAACACGTGGGAGAACATCTTTGCAGAAGGCTTTTGCAATACAAAAAAATTGAATTGAATATTTTTTAATAAGCACTGCCAATTTTTTTGCTACTGCTTTAAACTGCTGCATTGGATTTCCCTCCTTTAAAAATCATTAAAAAGTTACATTTTGTAATCATTACCCTAGTATTATAACCAAAAGATTACAATTTTGCAACCTTTTAATATTGTTTGTAATCTTTTTTAGGCATAATCTACCAAAACTCAAGAGAAAAGTATGTTAAAAACTACTAATATCACAAATTAAGTCCATTTTATTATAATTTTTTTGTAACAATTAATTTTGAAAATAAAAAAATCCGCCTAAAAAGGCGGATTTTAACCGATGGTACCATTAGGGGTGGACTTAAAAAACAGAACCATTTAAATATAGCTTTTAAGCTTACTATCGCAATAAAGGCAACGGTAAACCCTGTTTTCTCTATCGGTAAGGCGGAAAATATGGCTTAGCTCTTGCTCGGTAGAGGTGATGCAACGGGGATTTTTGCATTTGCAAACATTTTCAACCCTTTCAGGCAATTGCATATGGGTTTTATTTACAAGCACTTCATTTTTTATGGTATTAACGGTAATGCCTGCATCAAAAAATCCTATAACCTCTAAAGAAAGCTCAATATCGGCATCTATTTTAATGATATCCTTTTTGCCCATAAGTCTGCTGGGCGCATTTCTTATCGTAGCAATTTGGCAATCAAGTTCACCGAGCCCTAAAAGGTTATAAAGCTCTATTCCCTTGCCTGCGGGGATATGGTCGATAACAAAACCGTTTTTAATAGAATCTACCTTCATTTAACCTCTACCTCCAACAGTTTTAAAATTAGTGCCATTCTCATATATTTGCCGTTAAGCACCTGTTTAAAGTAAGCCGCTCTTGGGTCATTATCAATAGCAACGGATATTTCATTAACTCTAGGAAGGGGGTGCATTACCGAAAGGGTTGGCTTTGCATTTTCCATTTTCTTGGGAGTTAAAATGTAGCTGTCCTTAAGGCGAATGTAATCTGCCTCATTAAAGAAGCGTTCCCTTTGAACACGGGTCATATACAAAATATCGAGCTCGCCAATAACCTTATCCAAATCTGTGGTTTCTACAAATTCAATACCGTTTTTAACCAAAATATCCTTCTTTATATAATCGGGAAGCTTTAGTTCTTCGGGTGAGATAAGCACAACCTTAATATTTTCGTACCTTGAAAGGGCAGCAATAAGAGAATGAACCGTTCTACCGAACTTTAAGTCGCCGCAAAAACCGATAGTGTAATTTGAAAGGCTACCCTTTTCACGCTTAATGGTAAGCAAATCTGCCAAGGTTTGTGTTGGATGATTATGACCGCCGTCACCCGCATTGATAACGGGGATTGATGCGTTCATAGAGGCAACCAAAGGTGCGCCTTCCTTTGGATGGCGCATTGCTATAATATCGGCATAGCAGCTAATGGTTTTTGCGGTATCTGCAACGCTTTCGCCCTTTGCGGCGGATGAGCTATTAGCTTCGGAAAAGCCTAAAACATTACCGCCGAGCTCATACATAGCCGCTTCAAAGCTAAGGCGGGTACGGGTAGAAGGCTCAAAGAAAAGAGTGGCAAGTTTTTTGCCCTTACAACTTTCGGAATATTTTGAAGGATTTTCAATAATATCCTCAGCTACTGCAATAAG
Source organism: Clostridia bacterium (assembly GCA_017436225.1). GTDB lineage: Bacteria > Bacillota > Clostridia > Oscillospirales > Acutalibacteraceae > UMGS1279. The sequence continues at coordinate 35,692 of JAFSDM010000020.1, forward strand.
CTCATCTAATTCTTTAGTTGTGAGTTCTAAAATATCAATTAAACTTCTCAACTTAAATTACTCCTTTGCGCCGTTTACGGCGAGGTAATTTTTAATTCTTTCTACGTTTTCTTTGTTTGCGGGGTCTTCCTCTAAATACTCAATAATATCATAAACGTCAACAACGGAATATACAGGGAAACCAAACTGTTCCTCAATTTCCTGCATAGCGCCCTTTTCTCCTTGACCTTTTTCCTTGCGGTCAACCATAATAAAGGTAGCGATAACCTTTGTGTCTTCAAGGTTTTTAAGGATTTCCATTGATTCACGTATAGCGGTACCGGCGGTGATTACATCCTCAATAATAACAATCTCTTCGCCTGCCTGAGGAATATATCCAACGAAGGTGCCGCCTTCGCCGTGGTCCTTTACTTCCTTACGGTTAAAGAAGAAAGGAACATTAAGTCCATTCTTTGAAAGTGCAACGGCGGCTGAAATTGAAAGTGAAATACCCTTATAGGCGGGACCGTAAAGAACGGCTTCCTTTTTGCCAAGCTTATCAAAATAAGCTTTTGCATAAAATTCGCCCATTTTTGTAATCTGGTCGCCTGTTTTAATCATACCTGCGTTTACAAAATAAGGAATTTTTCTGCCCGATTTAGCGGTAAAATCGCCAAACTTTAAAACACCTGCAGACTCTAAAAACTGAATAAACTCTCTTTTATAGCTTTCCATTATATAAACATCCTTTCAAAAATTTAGTCGCAGAACTCTGCTACGCAACGCTCGTAGGCGGCAACGGGGTCCTCTGCAGCGGTAATAGGACGACCTACAACAATGTAGTCGGAGCCGATTTTCTTAGCCTCGGCGGGGGTCATAACACGCTTTTGGTCGCCAATATCGCCATCTGCAAAGCGAACACCGGGGGTAACGGTTAAGAATTTTGCTCCGCAAGTATCGTGAACCTTACCTGCTTCAAGCGGTGAGCAAACTACACCGTCTAAGCCTGCCTTTGCAGCGTTAGATGCATAGTGCATAACAACCTTATCGATAGGCTCTTTAATAAGAAGATCGTTTTCCATTCTCTCTTGGTCGGTAGAGGTGAGCTGAGTTACGGCAATAAGTAAGGGGCGTGTACCGTCGGGACGGGTAAGACCCTCTAAAGCGCCCTCCATCATAGAGATGGTGCCTGCGGCGTGAAGATTGGTCATATCTACATCAAGGCGAGATAAAACTGCCATAGATTTTTTAACGGTGTTAGGAATATCGTGAAGCTTTAAATCGAGGAAAATTTTATGACCTCTTGCTTTAATATCCCTTACAATTTGCGGACCCTCAGCATAGAAAAGCTCCATACCGATTTTCACAAAGGGCTTTCTACCTGTAAATTTATCTAAAAATGCATAAACATCGACCGCCGATGAAAAGTCACAAGCAATAATTACGTCCTTACCCATTATTTACATCCTCCTATAATACCTTGAAGTGAATTGATTTTATATTTATCCATAGCCGCCGGTAAATCGTTAATAATATCACGGCAAGCAAAAGGATTAACTAAATTTGCGGCGCCAACCTCAACTGCTGTGGCACCTGCGAGCATAAGCTCGATAACATCTTCGGCAGTGGATACGCCACCCATTCCAACAACGGGAATATTAACTGCATTTGCTACCTGATACACCATTCTAACGGCTACGGGGAATATAGCGTCGCCCGAAAAACCGCCCATTTTATTGGCTATTACAGGCTTTTTGGTGCGAAGGTCAATTCGCATACCAAGCAGAGTGTTTATAAGGCTTATACCGTCTGCGCCTGCGGCTTCACAAGCCTTTGCGATTGAAACAATATCTGTAACGTTAGGTGAAAGCTTAATAATTACGGGCTTGGTGGTTACCTTTTTAACTGCGGCAGTAACCTCTGCGGCAGCTTCGGGGTTAGTACCGAAGCTCATTCCGCCACCGTGCACATTGGGACAGCTAACATTAACTTCAAGCCAACCTACCTGCTCTTCTTTATCTAACCTTTCACATGTATAGGCGTAATCTTCAACGGCAAAACCGCTAACGTTAGCCATAACCTTTTTATTAAAGCAGCGTTTAAGCTTTGGAAGTTCTTCGCTTATTACCTTTTCAACGCCGGGGTTTTGAAGTCCAACGGCGTTTATCATACCATTTTTACACTCGGCAATTCTAGGGGTTGGATTACCAAAGCGTGGGTCTTTTGTAGTACCCTTAAAGGAAAAGGTGCCAAGACAGTTTATATCATAAAGCTCGGCAAATTCATAACCGAAGCCAAAGGTGCCGCTTGCGGGGATAATGGGATTATCAAGCTCAATTCCGCAAAGATTAACACTTAGTCTTCCCATAAAATCTCCTCCTTTTTCATAACGGGGCCTTCTTTACAAATGCGCTTATAGCCTGTGAGGGTTTTACAAGAGCAACCCATACAAGCGCCAAAGCCGCAACCCATTCTTTCCTCAAAGCTCATTTGACCGGAAGTGGTTGAAGCTTTATAAACAGCTTTAAGCATTGGCTCGGGACCACAGGTATAAAAATATGTATAATCGATATTCTTCATAGCATCGGTAACGAAGCCCTTTATACCGTAAGAGCCATCGGTAGTGGTAACAAAAACTTCGGCGCCTAATGCTTTGAATTCATTTTCATAGAATATTTCTTCCTTAGTGTTAAAGCCTAAAACAACTGTAACCTTTTTGCCACTATCAATAAGCCTTTTTGCGAGATTATAAAGTGGTGGAACACCAACACCGCCGCCAAGAAGCAAGGGTGCATCACCCGCAAAAGAAAGGTCATAACCGTTGCCAAGACCAACTAAAACATCAAGCTCGGTGCCAACGGGCATTTCACTCATTTGCTCGGTGCCTGCGCCAACAACCTTATAAACAATGGTAACGGTAGTAGAATCTACATCGCAAACCGAAATTGGTCGGCGTAAATACTTGCCTTCTAACTTAATGTTTATAAACTCGCCTGAGTTTTTAATATCTGATACATCACCCTCTAATACCATTTTAAAAACGGTGCTTGTGAGAGCTTTGTTTTCTATTACTTTATAGATTGATTGTTTCATTATAAAACCTCATTTACTTGAGATAAATTAAAGTTTCCTTTAAGCAATCACGAACAATCCGAACCTGATTTTAAAGGCTCAATTTTCGTCTTTGCATTGTTAAAATACTCGTTAATCCGTCAGGATTAACTGCGTTTTGTGCCTCGCACAGCCAAAAATTGAGCTTTTAAAATTCTGCGACCTAAAACGGACAGAA
>JAFSDM010000021.1 GCA_017436225.1 Clostridia bacterium
AATCTCCTCTCTTTGAGGTCAAAGATTTTAAAAAGTGTGGATTTTAGTTCAATTGAGGCACAAAACGCAGCCAATACTACCGTATTGGCGAGTATTTTAACGAAAAGTGAGCAAAAATCCACCGTTTTAAAACGCGGTTCAGGTTTGACTGCTCACCCTAGGCTTTAATCATCAAAGGTTAACACGTAGAAGTTAGCAACCTTTCTAATATCAGCCAAAAGCGTTATTCCCTGTGTTAAAAGATAATTTGAAAATTCAGCCTTGGGGTTTAGCATATAATTATTTATATATCTTTCATAATTTCGGGAGAAATTCAAATTTCCAACAACCGAACCGTCACGGTTTACGTAAAGGTAAATTCTATTGCCTCCCGATTTTATAATATTCGCAACTGTATTTTCATAATTTGCAGGCGGGGAATTCAAATCGGTAATTTCAATAGCGAAAACATTTATAAAGGAATTTTTTGTAGAATTGCATGTGGGAACCGAAAGGCTCGAAGAGTCAATGACGTGGTCCTTTGAAATATTTTCGGTAGTTTGATTAAAATAACTGTAATCGTAAACTCTTGTTAGATCGCTCCAAGCAAGATCAACGTCGCTCCAAGTAAGGTCTACCTGATACCATTCGTTTTCAATCAAAACGGCATTCCACATATGCTCTTCCTCATTGCCTACGCCAATAACCTGCGTTGCATTGATACCAACGCAATAGCAAAGGAACTGGAACATTTTAGCATAGCCCTCGCATACCGCCGTTTTATTTACCACTGCTCCATATAAATCGTATGAATGGGTAACCCATTGATTATCAACGTTTTTTGCCGCACCAACGTCATAAATAATGGTTTTGAGCACGCAATCATAAATCTTTTTTTCTTTTATAATATCTGAATCTTCGGGCGGAATATTTGAAAGGATTTTTTCAATTGCAGTCTTTAGTTTATCTATTTTTTCGTTAATTATGGTACGGTCAGCCGTTTGTGTGAAGTTAAAATTATCATCAATTTCATCGCTTACCTTACCGTCAAAATATGATAAAATAAGCGCCGTAGGTTTAGTGCTATTTGAAGAGCGAACATACCAATATTTTCTTGATATATAAAAAAACTGAGGATGATCAGCCAAAACCTTTTGTAAAACAACGGTAATTTGCGTATTTGAATAGGTTTGATTTTTAAAATTTATAACGTTACGACTGCTTTTTATTGCCGTTAAAATAAGGTTGTAGAGCGATTTTTCATTACTGTTTAATGAGGAATACTGATAATAGCTACTGCTTTTAAGGGCGGTGTGGCGACTGCCAATTACAAGCTCCTTTATTTTGCCTGCATTTTCGGGTTCTTTAATGTCTTTATCGGTTACAATAGGCTCTTCAACCTTGATATAATTTTCACCTTTATTATTTGACTTAGAGGTTGAACTCTGTTTTTTGGAAGAACTAGGTTTATTTTGCTTACTGCTGTTTTTTGATGAAACGCCCTCAGGACTTTTTTTACTGCTAAGCGACGTGGTATCTGCCGAAGCCAAGCTGGTTGAAGGTATAAAATCATCACAAAAAGGTATAAAATAGCCGCAAGCGTTTAAGCTTAACAAGGCTATTAGTAAGGATAAAACAAGAGCTATGGTTTTTTTCAAGGCATTCACCTCTTAACACTAAAGTTTTATGAAAAATATTTATATATTTATTCTACTATATCATACGAATTTTTTCAAGAAAAAACGCGACAGAACCGTTAAAGTTCTATCGCGCTTAATTATTTATTAAATAAATTATTTAATCATGCTGGCAACTTCATCTGCAAAGTTGTCGGAACGTTTTTCAATACCTTCGCCTTTTTCAAAACGAACGAAGCTTGCAACGCTGAGTTCAGCGCCAAGAGCCTTAGCAACGGATGCTACATAACCCTTTACATCGCCATCGAAAAGGTCGGAACGAACGAATGCCTGTTCAAGCAAGCAAACTTCCTTAATCTGCTTTGCAATACGACCCTGAACAAGTCCGCCGAAAATCTTATTTTCTACGATTTCAGCCTTCTTAGCAACAGCAATCTCAACGAGAATTGCGTATGCTTCCTTAGAAATGAAGTTAACAAAGTTCTTCTTCTGTTTTTGGTCAAGACCCTGATAAACGGTGATGTCCTCATCGCTCCACTTCTTGCCATCAACAGCTTCAGCAATAAGGCTGTTAAGAATGGGGATAGGAAGTGTGTCGGGCTTGTTAAGAGCACTGTCAACAGTGATTGATTCCATCTTAGCAAGTTCTTCTGCAGAGATAGCATCCTTGCTGAGATATTCGGGGTTCATAGCTGCAACCTGCATTGCAATATTCTTACCCATTTCAGCAAATTCAGCTTTTGCTGCAGTTGCATCATCAGTATTGAATGCAACAATAACGCCTACTGAACCGCCTGCGTGGATATAGGTGGATGTGTGACCTTCAACAACTGCAAATCTTCTAACCTTCATATTCTCACGAAGAGCAAGGAAAACCTCCTGAACTTCTTCTTCAACAGTTTTATCAGAATCTACAGTCTTTGTAGCAAGAAGAGCTTCAACATCAGCGGGTTTTGCAGCAAGAACTGTTTTAGCAACCTTAGCTGAAAGTTCAATGAAGGGTGCGCCCTTAGCAACGAAGTCTGTTTCGCAATTAAGCTCTACAAGAACGCCTGCTTTATCATCTGCGCATGCAGCAACAATACCTTCTGCTGCAACACGAGTTGCTTTCTTAGCTGCAGAAGCAAGGCCCTTTTCTCTTAAAAGCTCAACAGCTGCATCCATATCGCCATCGGTTTCTACCAATGCTTTTTTACAATCCATCATGCCGCAACCGGTTTTCTCACGGAGGGCCTGTACGTCTTTAGCTGTAAATGCCATTTTTTATTCCTCCAAATATAAATTAAATTGCTAAAATTATTCTGCTGCTTCTTCGGTAGCTTCTTCAGCTTCAGCTTCAGCAACGGTCTGCTCGCCCTGACGGCCTTCGATAACTGCCTGAGCGATAGTGTTAGCAATAAGTTTTACTGCACGGATAGCATCATCGTTACCGGGGATAACTGCATCGATTTCATCAGGATCACAGTTAGTATCAACAATAGCGATAATCGGAATACCAAGCTTCTTAGCTTCCTGAACTGCAATTCTTTCTTTGCGGGGGTCAACGATGAACATAGCGCCGGGGATTTTCTTCATTTCTTTAATACCGCCAAGGAATTTCTCAAGCTTTTCAATTTCTAAGTTAAGCTTAATAACTTCCTTCTTGGGAAGAAGATCAAAGGTGCCGTCCTGCTCCATAGTGCGGAGCTGTTTTAAACGCTCAATTCTGCGACGAATGGTACGGAAGTTTGTGAGCATACCGCCAAGCCAACGTGCATTTACGTAAGGCATAGAGCAGTTGATTGCTTCTTCCTTAACAGAATCCTGAGCTTGCTTTTTGGTACCAACAAAGAGAATATCGTCGCCCTGAGCTGCGATATCACGAGCAAAAGCATATGCCTCGTTTAATTTCTTTGCGGTTTTCTGAAGGTCGATAATATAGATACCGTTACGCTCGGTAAAAATATACTCGGCCATTTTGGGGTTCCAACGACGGGTCTGATGACCGAAATGTACGCCGGCCTCCAAGAGTTGTTTCATAGATACTACTGATGCCATTTTTATTTCCTCCTAGGTTTTTCCTCCGCTACGCTTCATCTTTGGCGGTTTTTCCTTTTGAAAAGCATCCGTCAAAAGGTCACCTGCCCCGTCAATCGGCATAGCGTGTGTAATATTACTGCAAAACACAGTGGCTCTATATTAAGCAGCTAGAGTATTATATCATAGCAGTATTGGTTTTTCAAGCACTTTTTTGCATTTTCTAAATATTTATTAAATAAGCATACATTACAGCCCGTTTGATTGGTGGAAATATATAAAATAAAAGAATTTGTGTAGAAATTTCACCCTAAAAAAACCGCCCGATTTCTCAGGCGGTTTAATTCGTTTTATTGTGTAGGGGAGGTGTTTCGCCTCCCGCGGAACGGGGAACCCGTCCCCTACAATATGAAATTTAATTGTTTTCTCTCCTTAATTGCAGCCTAACCTAAGCCTTTTTATTTTCAAATAACTGCAGAAAATAAATAAAGCAAAATCCTGCCGCAAAGGTTAAAATGCAGATAGGAATATTAAAGCCTGTTGGTATTCCGGGGAAAAGCTCGGTAAGGGAGCCTAATAAAAATCCAAACACAATTAAATAGGTTGGTTCGGGGAATTTCTTTATTGCTTTATCCATAAGCTTTGCCGAAAGAAGACAACCCAGCAAAACACCGATTGCCATTGGTATAAACGGCAAAATATTAAAGGTATTAAGAGCTGAAATTACGCTACTGTAAAGTCCAAGCATTAAAAGAAGCTGTGAAACACTAACACCGGGGAGAATTAAGCCAATAGCTATAATAACACCTCCCACGATTTGCAAAAGCACCGACCAAAGCGTAATATTTTCTGACGGAGTAAAAATGCCTTGCGGAATTAGTCCTAATAAAAGCACTGCAATTATACCGATAACAGGATAAATTATAGCGTTAAGGCTAAATTTTTTTACACCTGCGGTTTTATAAATCATAGGCACACCGCCCGCTACTGCTCCTAAAAAGAAATAACTTACCTGCAGTGGGAAAAGGGTTAGTAATGGGGTTATTACAAATTTTGAAAACAGGGCTATGCCAAGCACCGCGCCAATGCCGAATTTAATTAAAAACACGGCATTTTTGGCGGGACTTTTTCTAAAGGTTGCTATGCTTTCAATAAGGCGGTTATAAATGCCGAGAATCATAGCCATTGAGCCACCGCTTACCCCCGGCACCATCATAGTTCCGCCTATAAAAAAGCCCTTAAAAATTACAAGTAAAGATTTAAACATTTTATCTACCTACTCAAACTTAGTGCCGTCCGCCAAGAAAAGTCCCGTGCGAACAATGTTATAAAAACCGCTACTGTTTTCTAAATCGCTTAAATATTTATCAATTAAAATTTTAGGATTAACGTTATCTTCGCCACCTGCGGGAAGTCGAAGTTTTAGTTTAAGCTCATCGCCCTCAACTATTTCAAAGCTTTTGATTTTTTCCGCAAGGTCGATTTCCTTTAAGCCGCCCTTTTTAGTTTTCTTTGAAACAATAATTTCGGGTAAATTCAAAAAGGCGTTAAGACTGTTTTTATCGGCTAAAGAGTCTTTTGAAAAGGTTATTTCAAAATCGGCAAAGGCGATTTTACCGCATTTAAAAACAGGCTCCTTTAGGGCAATAACTTCAATTCCCTGCGGGCAAACCTCTGATATCATTTTTTTCGCTTTTTTAATATCAAAATCATCCGGCTCTAATCTAAAATCCATAACCTCATATTCGCTTGAAAAGCCTAAAGAAAGGGGCAATGCAAAGGTTATATAAGGGTGGCGATTAAAGCCTTCGGTATACCAAATAGGCACCTTGGAAAGGCGCAAAAGTCTTGTCATAACACGGTTCATATCTAAATGAGATACAAAACGGAGTGGACCGCTCTTTTTAAAAAACAATCTAACGTTTTTCAAAGCAAACACCCCTTCCGTACTTATTTGCGCCGCAGTTTGCGCATTTTTCCCTACAATTTGGGGTTGTTGCGGCACATAGTGCTTGTGAATATTCTCTAACTAAAAATTCTTTTGAAACGCCATAATCCAAATGGTCCCAAGGATTAATTTCATCTGTACTTCTTTCGCGATTTGCATAAAATTCAGGCGAAAGACCCGATTTTTCAAAGGCTTCAAGCCACAATTCGTAATTAAAGGCTTCGCCCCAGCCATCCATCTTAGCGCCCATATTAAAGGCGGTTTCAATAACCTTACCTGTACGGCGGTCGCCACGCGCTAAAGCGCCCTCTAAAGAGCTTGTATCACTATCGTGCCAGCTTAGTGATATTTTTTTGGTGGTTATGCTATCACGAAGGAGCTGTTGACGGCGGCGCATTTCTTCTTTAGAAATCTGCGCACAAAATTCAAACGGAGTAAACGGCTTTGGAACAAAGGTTGAAACGCTTATAGAAACGTTTACTCCCTTGCCCTTTGGTCTGCCGTCTACGTTGTAGTAAAGGTCAACGATTTTTTGACCAAGCTTTGCAATACCTACAATATCCTCATCGGTTTCGGTGGGAAGTCCTATCATAAAGTAAAGCTTAACTGCAGTGTAACCGCCTGCAAAGGCTACTGCGCAGGATTTCATAATATCCTTTTCGGTGATGTTTTTATTTATAACGTCACGAAGGCGCTGTGTACCCGCTTCGGGAGCAAAGGTAAGACCGCTTTTTCTTATCATCTTCATTTTTTCAAGCAGCTCGGGGGAGAAATTATCTATTCTGAGAGACGGTAAGGAAAGGCTGATTTTATCGGCTTCTGTCCACTCTATCATATCTGAAAGAAGCGGCTCAATTTTGGTGTAATCGCTTGTACTGAGTGAAGAAAGCGACATTTCATCATAGCCTGTACTATCGCAAAGAGCTTTCGCCTGTGAATTTATAACATCAGCAGATTTTTCTCTAACAGGGCGGTAAATAAAACCAGCCTGACAAAATCTGCAGCCTCTTATACAGCCCCTAAAAATTTCCATAACAGCTCTGTCGTGAACAATTTCGGTAAAGGGCACAACAAAGTTTTTAGGATAATAGGATTTATCCATATCCTTCATAATTCGCTTATGAACTATTTCAGGCGCGCCGTCTTTAGCGGTATAGGAAAAGATTTTACCCTCTTCATCATACTGAACCTCATAAAGGGAAGGCACGTAAACACCCTCAATTTGCGCGGCAAGCTTTAAAAACTCGTTTTTATCATTGCCGCCTTTTGCTTTATATTCTTTATAAAGGTCAATAACCTCTAAATCTACCTCTTCGCCCTCTCCAAGGAAGAAAATATCAACAAAATCTGCCAATGGCTCGGGATTGCAGGCGCAAGGACCACCCGCTACAACCAAGGGAGAAAGTTCCTTTCTATCTGCTGCACGAAGTGGGATTTTTGCCAAATCCAACATATTTAAAATATTGGTATAAGAAAGCTCATACTGCAATGTGAAACCTATGAAATCAAACTCGCTTATGGGGTCGCGGCTTTCAAGTGCAAAAAGCGGAATATTCTCTTTGCGCATTACCTCTTCAAAATCAAGCCAAGGCGCAAAAACACGCTCGCACCAAACATCTTCACGCTCGTTAAAAAGAGAGTACAGGATTTTCATACCCAAATGCGACATACCTATTTCATATGTATCAGGAAAACAAAAAGCAAAACGAACGTCTACTTTAGTTTTATCCTTAATAATACTTCCCATTTCTCCACCGGAATATCTGCCCGGTTTTTGCACAGTTAAAAAAAGCTGTTCTAATTGCTTGTTATCCACTTCGGTGCCTCCAAATTGCAATAGTTATCTTTATTTTACAGTATTTTACCCAATATTGCAATCTTTCTTTTGCTTTTTTGAGATTAAAATTCCTAAAAACAAATAAATTCCGAAAAGAATTAGCGAAATATTGCTTTTAGTATCTAAAAAAACGTAGCCGCCAAAAACAACAATTAAAAAAGCCGTAAAAAGCGAAAGCAGATAAATTATAAAATTTACCGCCTTGATTTTCAAAAAATTCAAAAGTATAAGCTTTAAAATATCTCCCCCATCAAGCCCGATTATCGGCAGAAGATTTAAAACCCCCACAACAAGCATTACAAGTGAGCAATTTAGTAGATATTGATTTTTAAAAAGGATGTGGCAAATATAAAACGCTGTGCCGAAAATAAAATTAAATGCCGAACCGAAGCAGAGCATTAAAAGCTCTCTTTTTTTATTTAAAACGAATTTGCCGATTATTGCTACGGCGCCCACCTTAATTTCAACCCGTTTTGGCTTTTGGTTATAGGCTAAAAGTATTGTTAAATGACCCAGCTCGTGAAGAATAATTGCCATTATTGTGGGAAGCATCAGTCCAAACCTATCAACATAAAGCATTAAACATACCACGCCCATAAACCCTACTGATATTCCGAAATTTATACCGAAAACCGCAAAGTTTATCATTTATTTTCTAGTTTTATAAAGGGAGTCGGGTCTATTTTTCCATTGCCGATTCGCAGTTCAAAATGAAGGTGCGGTCCTGTTGAACGGCCTGTACTTCCCACCGTTGCAATAATATCCCCCGCCGATACAAAATCGCCTTCGCTTACCGTTAGCTTTTCGCAATGGGCATAAAGGGTTTTAAAGGCGCCGTGATTTACAATGATGTAATTACCGTAATCACCGCCCGACTTTTGGGAAAGCTCTACCACTCCCGACAAAGCCGACTTTATTGGAGTTCCTTTTGAAGCGGCAATATCCAAACCGCTATGAAAAGAAGTTTTGTTTGTAAAGGGGTCTATGCGGTAGCCATAACCTGATGTGAGGGTACCTGACGGCAGCGGATTTTGGAAACCGCCCGATATATTAACCGCGCTAACCTCTAACGGTCCACCGACACCCGTAGGCTCTGCATCACTCTCCAACACTAAAGACGGGCTTGTATCTTCATTTAAATTTTCATCGTAAAAGTTTTTAATCTCACCAAAGAAATCACCAAAAAAGGTTTTGGTAATAAGGCAAGCCAAAAGCACTATGACACAAACAACGCCCTGCAAAATAAAAATTGCAATATGCGGTTCAAAACGCTTTAACTGAGCGTTTTTTTGTTCTGACTCATCCTCCTTTGGCAAATTCAAATAATCCTGTTCCATCCGTTTTCCTCCATACTTTTTTATTTAATTGTATGAGGAATAGTTTTTAAAAATGTTAAAGACCACCTTGTTTTAAAAACAAAGCGGTCTTTTAAAGTTTAAATGTTACTTAAAATTAAAATAAATTGCCTTAAAATCGCAAATGAAGTGGACGCAGGGTAAAATCACGCCACGCCCACAAACCTATTCGGAATAAAGCCGTCTTAAAACTACAAATGATGTGGACGCGGGGTAAAATCACGCCACGTCCAACGACCAATTCGTAATTAAATCAAACGCTAGCGTTTGCGCCTTAAAAATACAAGCCCCATGGCCGCGGAATGTGGCTGCGAAGCTTGATAAAACCTATTCGGAATAAATCCGGTCTAGGACCGGCGCCAAACCATTTTGTTTACAATGCCTGTGTAAGACTGAATGAGCTTAACAACCTTGGTGGAAACGTTTTCTTCCACATAATCGGGTACGGGAATACCGTTGTCACCGTTTTCAACCATTTCTACTGCGGTGATAACCGACTGTAAAAGCGATTTTTCATCAATGCCCGCAATAACAAAACAAGCTTTATCCAACGCTTCGGGACGCTCGGTAGAGGTGCGAATACATACTGCGGGGAAAGGGTTGCCAACGCTTGTAAAGAATGAGCTTTCTTCGGGCAGAGTTCCGCTATCGGAAACTACTGCAAAAGCGTTCATTTGAAGCTTGTTATAATCGTGGAAGCCTAACGGCTCATGCTGAATAACGCGGCTGTCAAGCTTAAAGCCGCTCTGTTCCAAACGCTTTTTTGACCTTGGATGACAGGAATAAAGAATGGGCATATCATACTTTTCTGCAAGTTTATTTATAGCGGTAAAGAGTGATAAGAAGTTTGCTTCGGTATCAATATTCTCCTCTCTGTGAGCAGAAAGAAGCATATATTTCTTTGGCTCTAAACCAAGCTTTTCTAAAATATCACTTGCCTTAATATCTTCTAAATTTTGTCTTAACACTTCTGCCATTGGGGAGCCTGTGACATAGGTGCGCTCTTTAGGCAAACCACACTCATGAAGATATTTTCTTGCGTGCTCGGAGTAGGCTAAATTAACATCTGAAATAATATCTACAATACGGCGATTGGTTTCTTCGGGAAGACATTCATCCTTGCATCTGTTACCTGCTTCCATATGGAAAATAGGAATATGAAGTCTTTTAGCGGATATTGCCGAAAGGCAAGAGTTTGTATCACCCAAAATTAAAAGCGCATCAGGCTTAATTTCATTCATAAGTTTATAGGAGCAGTTAATAATATTGCCAACTGTTGCGCCTAAATCATCACCAACGGCGTTCATATAAACTTCGGGCTCGCCAAGTTTTAAGTCTTTAAAAAATACGCCGTTCAAATTGTAGTCATAATTTTGACCTGTATGTGCCAAAATGGTATCAAAATATTTTCTGCATTTTTCAATAACTGCAGCTAAACGAATAATCTCAGGGCGAGTGCCAACAATTATTAAAAGCTTTAGTCTGCCGTCATTTTTAAAGCTAATATCTGAATAATTTGTTTTAATTTCCATTTTTATTCCTCCACAGGTAGATAGAATGTATCGGGATTTTCTTTATCAAACTGCTCGTTTGCCCACATAAGGGTTACTAAATCTTCGGTTTCACTTAAATTTATAATATTGTGTGTATAGCCGGGAAGCATATGTACAGCTTCGATTTTATCGCCCGAAACATAGAAGTTTAAAACCTCGGTATCGCCGACCTTACGCTGCTGAATTAAGCCTTTACCTGAAACTACAATAAAAAACTCCCATTTTGTGTGATGCCAATGCTGACCTTTAGTGATGTTTGGCTTAGAAATATTAACACTAAACTGACCGCATTTTTCGGTTTTTAAAAGCTCTGTAAAGCTACCTCTTTCATCTTTATTCATTTTAAGGGGAAATATCGCCTTTTCTTTAGGAATATATGAAAGATAGGTAGAATAAAGCTTTTTAGCAAAAGAATTATTTGGAATTTCGGGCATTACTAGGGTTTGGGGCTGACTGGCAAATTTATAAAGCAAATCTGCTATTTCGCCAAGCTTTACCTTATGGGTAACGGGAACAAAACAAAAGGTTTTAGATTTATTTGGTACTGCTTTCACCCCATCATAATCGCAGTAATGCTCATTTCCCTCTAAGGCTAAAAGCATTTCGTTTATAAGGTCATCTATATATAAAAGTTCAAGCTGGGTTTCGGGGTCATTTACCTGAATTGGTAAACCGTTTGCTATATTATGGCAGAAGGTTGCCACCACCGAATTATAATTGGGTCGGCACCATTTGCCAAATAGATTTGGGAAACGATAAATTAAGGTTTTATTGCCGTATTTTGCACCAAAATTTCTAACAAGCTCCTCGCCAGCAAGCTTTGATTTGCCGTAATCGGAGCCTGCGTATCTGCCAACCAGACTTGCCTGAATTGAGCTTGAAATCATTACGGGGCATTTGTTGCCTTTTTCCTTTAAGGTGGTTAAAAGAAGGTCTGCCGCAGAGCAATTGCCTTCATAAAACTCTTTAGGGTCTAAAGGTCGATTAACACCCGCTAAATGAAATACAAACTCTGCATCTGCACAGTATTCTTCAAGCTGCTCTTTAGTAGACTCTATATCATACTCGTAAACGGTATGCCCCTTTGTTTTAAGCGCAACCGTTAAGTTTTTACCAACAAAGCCGTTTGCTCCTGTAACGAGAATTTTCATAAAATATCTCCTTTAATCGTAAAGTCGCATATGCCTTGAAGTCCTATGCATATAAACACTCATTATTACACCTATACCTGCGAAAAGGCAAAGAAGCGATGTGCCGCCCGCGCTGAAAAACGGAAGCGGAACGCCAATAACAGGAGTAATGGAAAGGCACATTCCAAGATTGATAATAATTTGTGAAAAAAGCATTGCAAACATACCAACACACATCAGCTTACCTCGTTTTTCACGGGCGACCGCACCAATCCTTAAAATTCTTATACAAATAACGGCAAGTAGCAGTATGCACACAAGGCAACCAATAATTCCGAGCTCCTCGCCTATACTAACGAAAATAAAATCGTTATAGCTTTCGGGTACATCGCCTATTTGGGTGAGAGGACCGTTAAAAAGTCCCTTACCAAATAAGCCGCCGTTTGCAAGCGCTATTCTACCGCGCCACTGTTGCCAGTCGGAGCCTTGCAAATCATCCTCTAAATTAAAAATTGACTGAAGTCTTGCTTGTTGGTCGGGGTTCATAACAAGGAAATATATAAGCGGAGCTGCGATTACTATTCCAACTATTAAAATAACAAAATATCTAGCTTTTAGACCTGCGGCAAAAAGCATTAAAATCATTATTACTGCAAAAATCATTGCAGTGCCGTCATCACCCTGAAAATGAACAAGCAAAACGGGGAATGCGCCGTGAAGCACCAGCGGAATTAAACACTTTAATTTATTAACCTGTTCGCCAACCCTTTCCAAATGGATTGAAAAGGTAATAATAAATGCTATTTTTAAAAGCTCGGCGGGCTGAAAGGTAAGTCCACCGGGAAGTCTGAGCCAAGCCTTATCATCAGTACCTTCGGGGGCGAAGCCTATAAAAAAGGTTAATATAACGGGTATTAATGTTACAAGAACAATAAGCGGCCAAAGCTTTTTATAATGATTATAATCAATATTAGAGATAATAACAACAGCTATAACGCCTAAAACGAGGGTTATAAGCTGTGTTATAAACTGACGGTTGCTTCCAATATAATTAGTGGCAGACCAAACGGCAATACAGCCGTAGCCGCCTGCTATAATACAAAAGGACAAAAGAAGCTTGTCACACTCACGTATATAATCGGCAATGGTATTCCATATAGCACGCAAAAAATCACATCCTTTTCGTTTAATTATATAATAAAATTTTAAAATATTCAAGTAAATACTTTAAATAGTTTAAATTTTGTGCTATACTTATGCTATATTTATAAAAACGTAATTTGGAGCGATTTTTAATTGAAAAAAGAGTTTATTTCAAACAGTTATAAAGAAACCTATTCTTTAGCTATGCGGCTTGGCAGTTTAATAAATGAGCCCACCGTAATTGCATTCAAAGGGGGGTTAGGCTCGGGCAAAACTTCTTTTACAACAGGTCTTGCTGTGGGTCTTGATTATTTCGGGGAAGCAAACTCCCCCACCTTTGCAATTGTCAATGAATATTTAGGCGGCAGACTTCCTATTTATCATTTTGATATGTATAGAATTGCAGATGAGGATGAGCTATGTTCCATTGGCTACTACGACTACCTTGATGAAGCTGCAGTTTTAGCCATTGAATGGAGCGAAAATATTGAAGCGGCTCTGCCAAAGGATACTGTTTTTGTTATTTTTTCAAACCAAAACGAAAATAGCCGCACCATTACTATTGAATGCAGTGAAGAAAAAGATTTTTTAAAGGAGCTTTAAAATGAAGATACTAGCTATAGATTGCTCGGCAAAATCGGTATCGGTTGCTATTGCCGAAAATGGTAAATTAATATCTGAAGGCTTTTTAAACATTAAGCTGACCCATTCTGAAACGCTTATGCCCATTATGGAGCAGGTTTTAAGCAATGCAAGGCTAACCCTTAAAGATATTGATGCCTTTGCGGTAACCGCAGGCCCCGGCTCCTTTACGGGCATAAGAATTGGAATAAGCGCTATAAAGGGTATGGCATTTGCAGATGAAAAGCCCGTTTTCGCCTTTTCCACGCTAGAGGCAATGGCGTTAAGTGAATTGGGTATTCCCCAATTCACAGGTGTTATATGCGGTCTTATGGATGCCAGAAGAAACCAATTTTATAACGCCCTGTTTGAGATTAAAAACGGTGAAATTCACCGCCTTACCGATGACAGGACCATTGAAGCCGATGCTTTAAAGGATGAGCTTTTAGCGCTTGACTGCCCCGTTATGCTTATGGGCGACGGCGCAGAGCTTTTTGCCTCGCTTTCAAATGAGGACACTTTTTATTTAGCGCCCGAAACGGTACGTATTCAGCGTGCATCCGGCATTGCGATAAAGGCTTCTTCAGATACTACTCTCTCCCCCGTTAGTCCCGACGCTCTGCAGGTAATTTACCTTAGAAAATCACAAGCTGAAAGAGAAAGAGAAGAAAAGCTTAAATAATTTATACTTATAAAAATGCCGCCCACTAATAAAGCGGGCGGCATTTTATTGCATTTATTAAATTAGTAGGTAACGCCTATTGGGCCTACACCAACGGTGCCTTCGTGGCAGGTAATTTTAATAACCACGTTAGATGCTTTATCAAACACCTTTGCATATATTGGCCATGTAGCGTTATTTGCTTGATCTACACTAACGTTATTTTTTTTGGTCACTCCATTGATTTCAATGCTGTATTTACCACTAAGAGTTTTACAGTTCATCATAGGAATCAATAAAGATGTGATGTTTTTAAATTCAAATATAATCACACCATTTCCGCTTGAGCAAACCCAGCCTTTACCCAGTTTAGTGCTGGTGCCTGTTACACGTCCAACAGTAAAGCCTTCATTGAAGAGAGGTGTGACAACTTCATATCCTAAAGTATTATCACCTGCATAGAAGGTTGCTGTATTGTAAGGGTTTGTGTTTTCAAAAAGGGTTTCTTCAGGTAGGGTTAAAGCGGTCTCAAAAACCTTACCGGCTTCATACTTGTTATAAACGTCTTCTAAATAATAGTTCATTGCAGAAGATATCATTACGTGACCTGCAAAGTTTGGATGGAGATTATCTTTGGTTATTCCGCCGCCTTCTGTGTCGTTTTTGTCATACCATTTAATAACACCGCCATCAAGATATCTGAAAAGGGCGCTATAATAATCGATTACAGGTAGGTCATAATGAAGAGCAGAATGTATATGAAGTGATAAATAGTCGGTATAGAATTTTGAAGCTGTGCCACCAAAAACAGCGGTCATTAAAGCTATATCTTTTTCTAAAACCCTGCGAATAATTGCTTCATAGGTTTCAAGATATGGCCTTTTTTCTTGCATTGAGCTAATATCGTTTACGCTGTATTCAAGAATTACAAGGTCGGGATTTTTACTTAAAACGTCAGACTGAAGTCTATGCACACCCATTAAAGAGCCGGTAGAGCCTATACCTGCGTTTATATTTTCAACCTCAACGTTAAATTTATTAGCAATCCATTCTGAAACAAGCTGACCGTAGCTACGGTCCACGCCATTGGAATTAACACCCTGTGTTATAGAACCACCGATACTTGCAACGGTAATTTTTTCGCCTCTTTTTGCTTTTTCAAAAAGCTTAACAAAAAGTGCTCTGTTACCTTCATTAAGAATGGTGCTTCTGTTAAAGTATTCGCTTTCGCCTGCACGTACTGTTTCAGCAAGACCTTCTGCAGTTAAATCTTCTTGGGGTAAATCGTAAGCTTCTTTGCTTGCTAATTTATCTTGAACCTTCCAACCTGCAGCGTACTGTGCGGCTAAAACCAAGTCGTAAAGATCAGCCTTACCGTCGCCGTCAACGTCTGCACGAGTATCATTTACGTTTTCAAGTTCCCAACCTGCTAACTTCTTAGCAAGACTTGAAATATCTTCAAGACCTACTACGCCATCGTAGTTTACATCGGGAATAATGAATACTTCTTTATTTTCTTCGGTTATGGGCTCTACTTTTGCAACTAATGTGCGGTTTTCACTTGCGTTAAAGGTAAAATGCTTTTCGGCAGTAACCAATTCATCATTTTCATACCAACCAACAAATTTATAACCTGCAAAAGGCGCGGCCGATACAGCAACCTTTTCGCCGCTAACAGCCTTTGCCTTTGTTACAAAAGCGTGGCAGTTTTCACCCGAAACGTTAGTTTCAATATTGCCTCCGGTTGATTCAGTCTTTTCAGTAACAGCTGGATACTCTGGAATATTATCGGGAAGAACTATTTCCTCGGGTTCTTCAGGTTCTACCGAAGTAGTTTTCACAAGCTCAACCTCCTTAATATCAAAATTGTGACCTGCTTTAGCGTAATCTGCAAAAAAGAAAGCAAGAGCTACGCTTTGTGTTTTTTCACCCTGCAGATTAGCCTCTGCTGTGAATTTTACTGTTATTTTAGTCCACTCTGAATAAAGTGCGTTTATATCAGCAAAAGTTCCAACACTATTTTTTAAATAATTAGTATGATTTTGCCAAAAAAGAAGGGATGAGCCGTTCGCTGTATATGTACCATAGTCACCTAAAGTCCATTCTGCACTGAAAGAAGGACGGCGCTCCCAACCACTTTTATGGGAATAAGAATAAATATTATTGGAAGTATCCTCGGCTGTTATTTGAGGAGCAGCCGCTGCCACTCCATCACTAATACCTGTTTGGTAAATAGCAATGGTTGGTGCGTATTGTAATCCACTTACTACATAAGACGGGCTTGTTGTAGGTATACGGAAGTAAAAAGTCAGTTCATAATCGTTATCGGGAATAAGCTCAAACGGAACACTTTTAAGACCTGAGTTTTTGGTTGTGGTATTATTAATGCGTACAAAGTCAGTACCGTCTTCCTCCAAATACTCCACCATAGACGCGGCGGTGCCTGTAGGCACCCAGTTTGTACCATCTGAGTTGTCAAAATCAGATTCAATTATGGTTTGATTTTCTGCAAACACAGACCCTACACTCAAAATGCCGAAGCAACTAAAGGTAAGGATAAACGTTAATAAAAACACTAATATTTTTTTCATATTTTTATTCCTTTCTTTAAAAATATATACATATTTATTATATCATCTATTTCATGATATTCAATTGTCAAATACACTAAATTTACTTGTTATTTTTTGTTTCAATTAACAAGCACAAATGATATCTTATTTTTAAAAAACAACCGTCATTTTAAACTATTGTTTTAAATTTATCGCAAAACGTATTCAAATGAAACAAATTTATGAATTTTGCGAATTTTCTCTTGAATTGTTTGCCATTTAATTATATAATTAATATGTATATTTATGTGTATATTAGGGGGGTGTTGCCTTGGCAAACAAAAATATGCTTATGATTATCAATCCCGTTTCGGGTAGAGGTATTTTAAGGCAGAGAATATGGAAAATTCTTGAAACCTTCAGCAAAGCGGATATTACCGTAAACGTTGCTTTTACCAAATGCCAAGGCGATGCCACCGAGCTTGCCAAAAACTGCCCCGATGATATCCAAACGGTTATTTGCGCGGGCGGCGACGGCACCCTTAACGAAGTTATACGCGGTCTTATGGAAAACGCTACTCCCCACAAGCTGGGTTACATTCCCGTTGGTACCACAAACGACCTTGCAACAAGTCTTGGAATTCCCAAAAATCCTATTGAAGCCGCTAAAACAATTATTGAAAACAGAACTGCTTTAATAGATATTGGGCTTTTTTCTAACAGGTATTTTAATTATGTTGCATCGTTTGGCGCTTTTACCGAAGCATCGTACAACACACCGCAAGAAGCAAAAAATATTTTGGGTCATTTTGCCTATGTTTTAGAAGGCGTTATGAGTCTTGGTAACATACGCCCGCAACACGTTAAATTCACCTTTAACGGAACCACTATTGAAGATGATTATATCTTTGCGGCAATTTCAAACACTACTTCAATGGGCGGCGTGTTAAAACTAAATGAAGCTTTAGTAGCGCTTAATGACGGTGAATTTGAATTTTTGGTTATAAAAAATCCCGAAAACATCATACAGCTACAAAAAATAATAACCGATATAATGACTCAGAATTTTTCGGGTGATTTAGTAAATCTTTATCATACTTCACACCTAATTGTAGAAAGCGAAACCGAGTTTGACTGGACCTTAGACGGTGAGTGTCATCATGGTGGTAAAAGAGAAGAAATCAAGAATATACACAAGGCAATAAATCTTATAGTTCCAAGTGCTAAATCAGACAAAACAGAATAATTACCAAAAAAATGCTGCAAAATATTATATAAACTTTCTAGGAGGAAGCTTAAAATGTTCACTCGCGATATAGGAATAGATTTAGGAACCGCAAACACTCTGGTTTGCATAAAAGGTAAAGGTATTGTAATGCGTGAGCCTTCGGTTGTTGCTTATGAGGCACGAAACGATATTGTTCGTGCCGTTGGTACCGAAGCTAAAGAAATGATTGGAAGAACACCCGGCTCAATTATTGCAGTTCGCCCACTTAAAGACGGTGTTATTGCCGACTTTGATGTTACTGCCGCTATGCTTAAAAAATTCATTAAGCAGGCTCTTCACGGCTCTATCTTCACAAGAGTTCGCATTATTATTTGCGTTCCCGCAGGCGTTACCGAGGTTGAAAGCCGTGCCGTTAAAGATGCCGCTATTCAAGCGGGTGCCAGTCCTAATAATATTTTGCTAATTCCTGAACCAAAGGCAGCCGCCATTGGTGCGGGTCTTCCCGTTGATGATTCAACAGGCTGTATGGTTGTAGATATTGGCGGCGGTACAAGTGAGGTTGCCGTTCTTTCCCTTGGTGATATTGTTACCGCTCAATCGGTTAGGGTTGCGGGCGATAAATTAGATGAAGCCATTATCAGCTATATCAGAAAAATGCACAATATGCTTATTGGTGAGCGTACTGCCGAGGAAATTAAAATTGCTATTGGCTCGGCTAAGCCTTATGAGGATGAGCAAAGTATGGAAGTTAAGGGTAGAAACCTTGTAGACGGTTTACCAAAGAGTATTGTTATAACCGCTGCAGAGGTTAGAGAAGCAATGTCGGACACTGTATCTCAAATTATTGATGCGGTTCGCCTAACCTTAGAGAAAACTCCGCCCGAGCTTTCGGCAGATATTATTGACCGTGGCATTACACTTACCGGCGGCGGTGCCTTGCTTCGTGGCTTGGATGAGCTTATGGCAGAAGAAACAGGAATTCCCGTTTTTATTGCCGAAAATCCACTTGACTGTGTTGTTATTGGTACCGCAAAGGAATTAGAGCGTACCGATTTCAACGACGATTCATTCCGTAGATTTAAAAAATACAGATAAATTTTCAGCAAAACTCCTTGGGAGGTGAATGCCTTGCGTTTTTTCTTTAGAAGTCAAAAATTCAAAATAATTCTCACCGTTACCTGCGCCGTTTTAATAATGGCTCTTATAACAGCTATTGTGGGTAGCGCATTTTCTCCGCAAAATGGAATATTAGGTGCCGCCACATCCTCCATAACCAAATTTTTTAATGATGTTTCAAACGAGGTTGGCTCTTTTTTTAAAAAGTTTGAAAGCAATAATGAGCTTATAGAGGAAAATCTTGCTCTAAAACAAAAGGTGAATGAGCTTACATCAAATCTTATGGATTTTGAAAAGGCAAAGCAGGAAAACGAAATGTACGAAAAATATTACGGTATTAAAGAGCATAATACCGATTTTATTATGGAACCCGCTATGCTTATTTCCCGAAATTCAAACGACCCCTACGGTTCATTTAATATAAACAAGGGCAGCTTGCACGGTGTAGCGATTAATGACCCCGTTATTACCGAGGCGGGATTGGTTGGCTACATATCTGAGGTCAACCCCTCCTATTCAAAGGTAACCACCATTTTAGATACCGCTATCAGCTGTGGCGGTCTTGATAGGCGAACCCGTGATGCGGGCATTGTTTCGGGTGAGCTTAGCCTAGCCGAGCAGGGCAAAACCCGCCTTAATAATCTTCTTAGAAGCTCGAGCGTTGCAACGGGAGACTATATTGTTACATCGGGTGGCGGTGTATTCCCCGAAGGGCTTGTAATTGGTACCGTGGACAGTGTTCACAATGAAAGCTATAGCACCGCTCTTTACGGAATTATTACACCTATTGTAGATTTTAACGAGCTTCGTGATGTAATGGTAATCACCTATTTCACCGGTCAGGGCAATGCTACGGGGGAATAATCTATGATTAATTATGTTGAAAAATACCACCACCATATGTACTATTCCCTGGTGCTTTGGTGCTTTGGTGTTTTTATTCTACAGCGCATTGAACCCTTTAGCCTTAAAATAGGCACCGCTTTCCCTGAACTTTTATTGCCCGCCGTTATTGTTATTGCTTGTTTTTTAAGAGAGTGGACAGGCTTCTTAGCGGGGCTTTTATGCGGTATAGCGTTAGATACTGTAACAAATGGAACTCAGTGCTTTAACACTATCACTCTAATGCTTTTTGGCGTTAGCATTGGTCTTATTTTTAGATTTTTACTTAATCGTAACATTAAAGCAATGATAATTGTAAGCATTTTAGGTTGCTTTTTATTCTTCCTTTTAAAATGGTTCTTTTTAGACCTTTTAAACGGTGACTCATCTGCTACTATGTTGCTTTTTAAATATCATATTCCGTCTGCAATATATACCTCACTTTTTGCAATCCCCTTTTTCTATTATGTAAGGTGGCTTTGCAAAAGGCATTTGATTGAGCAGTAGTTTATTTTTTACTAAAGGGGTGAAGCCATTGGCAAGTAAACTCTATAAAGAAGAGCTTAAAATTAAAAAGCGTGACAAACGCAGATATATTACTATAACTGTATGCGCCATATTGGTTTTCGCTCTGATTTTCGCAAGAACCTTCGACATACAGGTTGTAAATTCCGAAAAGTATGTAGAACAGGCTAACGGAATTGCTAAAATAACCGCTCCCATTAAGGCATCGCGTGGTGAAATACTTGACTATTACGGTCGCCCCATTGCCACAAACCGTGAAGGCTATAACATAGTTTTTAACTACGCATCCATTAAAAAAACCACAATAAATGATACTATTTTATCTTTAATTAAGCTTTTGGGTGATTATTCCTGGAAGGATGATTTACCCCTGACCAAAGAGGGATACTACGGTTTTGATAAAGAAGCATCCGAGCTTTCTAAGAACCGTATGCTGGATATGTTAGAGCTTGCCCACTATGCAACGGCTCAAAACTGCTTCGATGCCTTGGTAAAGCGCTACTCTTTAGAGGATAGAGATAAAAAACAGCAACGCCTTATTATGGGTGTCCGTTACACTATGGAGCGCGCGGGTTTTTCAATTTCGGTTCCCTTTACCTTTGCTGAGGATGTAAGCAGCAAAATAATGACAATAATCTCCGAAAACACAAATGTTTACGGCGAAAACGGTGTTTCTATTGAGGTAGCCTCCTTTAGAGAGTATGATAACGCATCTGTGGCACCTCACATAATTGGTACTGTTAGCCCGATTTATGCGGAGGACTGGGAAGAGCTTAAAGCAAAGGGCTATTCCTATGATGATAAGGTAGGCAGAAGCGGCATTGAAAAAGCTTGCGAGGATGAGCTTAGAGGTACCGACGGAGAAATAACATACAAGGTAGATTCTAAAGGAAAAATTCTTTCATCTACCGTAACAAAGGAACCGATTGCAGGTCGCACCGTGCGACTTACTATGGATAAAAATGTTCAAATTTCGGCACAAACTGCTCTTGCTGATACCATAAAACAGCTTAACAAGGATAAAATTTATGCAAAAGCAGGTGCCGCAGTTGCAGTAAATGTTAAAACAGGCGGGGTTTTAGCGGCGGTAAACTACCCCACCTACACCTACACACAATATAAAAACAATTACGAAGATTTAGTTAGTAATACTTCGGGCCGACCCCTTTTTGACCGTGCCTTTACAGGTGTTTATCCACCGGGCTCTACCTTTAAGCCGGCGGTCGCTTGCGCCGCCTTGCAGGAGGGTGTAATAACCTCTACAGAAACTATAACCTGTGTTAGAAAATATCGCTATTTTAAAGATTATCAGCCAAACTGTATGCACTTCCACGGAGGAATAACCCTTATCCCCGCCCTTTCAAAATCCTGTAACTACTTCTTCTTTGAAACGGGCAGAAGACTTGGCATAACCAAAATGAACGAATACTGTAAAAAGCTTGGACTTGGCGTTAAAACAGGCGTTGAGGTAAGCGAAAGCGCAGGTATTTTGGCAGGTCCCGAAAGCCGCGCCGAATGGTATGAGGGTTACACGCTTTCAGCCGCTATCGGTCAGTCGGACAACGCTTTTACTCCGCTTCAACTTGCTACCTACACCGCAACCATTGCAAACTCGGGCGTTAGGTACAAAACAACCCTTATTGATAAAATAACCACCTACTCACAGGATAAAGTAATAAGCAAAAACAAGCCACAGGTTGTGGAAACAGTAAAGCTTGATGATGATGTTATAAATCAGGTTAAGCGCGGTATGCTTTCGGTTACTGAGGATGGTACGGGTAGTAGAGTTTTTGCAGATTACCCAATTACAGTCGGCGGTAAAACAGGTACTGCCGAAACACCCAAGGGAGCCGACCACACCGTATTTATTGCTTTTGCACCTTATGAAAATCCCGAAATTGCCGTTGCAGTTATTATTGAGCACGGTAAATACAGCTCTTACAGCGGCGGACTTTTAAAGGCGATTTTTAACGCCTACTTCTTTACCGAGCTTCAAAATGAAACTGATGAACCGTCATACGAGCTACTACCCTAATAAAACTCATTTACTTGTAAAATTTTAAGAGGTGTTTTTATGAAAATCTCAAAGCTGATAGCAACTGTTTTATCTCTTGCAATTTGTCTTTCGTTTGCTGGTTGCGCAAAAAATGAAGAAAAATCCCCCACAACATCGGTTAAGCCTTTGGCTCATTCACTTAACATTGTAGGCTATGCCGAAAAGGGTGAAATTCCCGAAATTCCATATGCGCTTGGTCACGATGTTGAAAATCTTAAAGAAACATTTATGTCACACATTGAAGAAGGCAGTGAAATTATTGAGCTTATAGTTCAAGAAGGTCAAGAGGATGTTTGGCTTCTTGGCGGTAGTATGAGCTTTTGCTATGAAAAGAAAAATAAGGATAAGGGTATTTCGGTAATTATTGCACAGGAATATGCCTACGATTTTTCTATGGGTGGCGTTTATGATGCCGATGATGTTATTTATGCGGTAGGCTTAGAGGAATACCAAAGAGCCGAAACAACAAGTGAAGATGCCTTCTTTTTACCTGTAATACCCGAAAACAGCGAATGTATAAAATATTCCATTAACGGATTTGACCTTAGATTTATTCTTATTGACGGTTATCTTTCATCAGTAACACTTACCGACCCCGAAAATTGGAAATAATAAAAAGGGAAAATAGTAACTATGAACTCAAATAACACTTTAGCAATCGTTGTTCCTTGCTATAATGAAGAAGATGCCTTCCCTATTACCGTAAAAAGCCTAACCAATTTTTTAGGCGGTTTAATCCGTGCAGAAAAGGTTAGCAAAAACAGCTTCTTGCTTTTTGTAGATGACGGTAGTAAAGACAAAACCTGGCAGCTTATTGAAGCCGAAACAAAGCAAAATCCTTTGGTACGCGGTCTTAAGCTTTCGGGCAACGTAGGGCACCAAAACGCCCTTTTGGCAGGTCTTTTAACCGCTAATGAAGACTCTGACCTTACCGTTTCTATTGATGCCGATTTGCAGGATGACATTAACGCCATTGAAAAAATGGTAGACGCCTACCACGATGGCGCCGATATAGTTTACGGCGTAAGAAGTGACAGGAAAAGTGACTCTGTATTTAAAAGAACAACGGCACAGGGCTTTTATAAGCTTATGTCTGCGATGGGT
The DNA here is from genome assembly GCA_017436225.1 of Clostridia bacterium. Classification (GTDB taxonomy): domain Bacteria; phylum Bacillota; class Clostridia; order Oscillospirales; family Acutalibacteraceae; genus UMGS1279. The sequence continues at coordinate 23,344 of JAFSDM010000021.1, forward strand.
GTTAAAACAGTTTATAACCACGCCGATTTCAGACTTATGAGTCACCGTGCGGTAGAAGCGCTTTCACAGTATAAGGAGCGCAATTTATTCCTTAGAGGAATTGTTCCTCTTATAGGCTTTAAAACCGAAAGCGTTTATTATGAACGCGCCAAGAGGGTTGCGGGCGAATCTAAATATCCACTTAAAAAGATGCTTAAATTCGCATTTGATGGAATAACCTCCTTTAGTGTTAAGCCTATTTCGCTTATCACCGCACTTGGAATTATAATTATAATTTGCTCTATTGCCGCCTTTATTTACACACTTGTTTCCTACTTTACAGGCAATACTGAACCGGGTTGGGCATCACTTATAATTTCTATTTGGTTTTTGGGCGGCGTACAGCTTTCAGCAATTGGCATTGTTGGGCAGTATATAGGTAAAATTTACGTAGAAAGTAAAGAACGCCCCCGTTATAATATAGAAAAATACGTAAAATATAGTAAAGAACAGTAACGTAAAAAGCAGAAATGAATTTCGTTTCTGCTTTTTATGTTATATAAGGTTTTAGAATATCCTAAAGAATTTCAAAATACGCCGTACATTTTCCCTGCTTGTTACGGTGTGAGACAATCCTTGAATAATAATCTAATATGTGATATAATACTTGTGTCTTAAACTTATATAGGAGAAAATTGTTATGCGCGACACTGAACAAAGATCCGCAGCGAAAGCCTTTGCTGAATATTGGAAAGATAAAGGATACGAAAAAGGTGAAAGTCAACCGTTTTGGCTTTCGCTTCTTCGTGATGTTTTAGGTGTAGAAGCACCCGAAAAGTTTATCACCTTTGAGGAACAAGTGCATCTTGATCATACAAGTTTTATTGATGGTCACATTCCCTCTACGCATATTTTAATAGAACAAAAAGGTAAAGGCAAAGATTTAAACAAACCTATAAAACAGTCAGACGGGACATTACTCACACCATTCCAACAAGCACAACGTTATTCTGCTGTTTTACCCTATTCGCAACGTCCACGTTGGATTATAACCTGTAACTTTGAAGAGTTTTTAGTTTATGATATGGAAAAACCAAATGGTGAACCTGAACAAATATTTCTTAAAGATCTTGCAAAAGAGTATTACCGGCTTATGTTCCTTGTAGACAACGGCGATAATAATATACGTCGAGAAATGGAGGTTTCCATTCAGGCGGGAAATTTGGTTGGTTTGCTTTATGATGAAATCTTAAAGCAGTATCATAACCCCGAAAATGAAGAAACCTTAAAAAGCCTTAACAAGCTTATAGTTCGCCTTGTTTTCTGCCTCTATGCTGAGGATTCAGGTATATTTGGCGGACATTCCAAATTCCATAACTATATTAAATCTTTTTCTGCTCGTGATATGCGAAAGGCCTTGATTGAGCTCTTTAAAATTCTTGATACTAAACCCGAATACCGTGATCCCTATGAAGACGAGCAGCTTGCCGCCTTCCCATATGTTAATGGCGGTTTATTTGCGGATGAAAATATTGAAATACCTCAAATGAATGATGAAATTCGCAATTTGCTACTTCGTAACGCAAGCGAAGATTTTGATTGGAGTGATATTAGTCCTACTATCTTTGGAGCTGTATTTGAAAGCACACTTAATCCCGAAACTCGCCGTAGCGGCGGTATGCACTATACCTCTATTGAAAACATACATAAAGTTATTGACCCGTTGTTCCTTGATGAACTACGCGAAGAATTGGAAGAAATAAAAGCTATTAAGATTGCTAAAATAAGGGAAACAAAAATAAATGCTTTTCGTGAAAAGTTAGGTAATCTTACTTTCTTAGACCCCGCTTGCGGTTCGGGTAATTTTTTAACCGAAACTTATATATCTTTAAGGCGTTTGGAAAATGAAGCTATTGAAGTTGTTCAACAAGGTCAAATGATGCTTGATTTTGGTGATATTATTAAGGTTTCTATCGGTCAATTTTACGGTATAGAAATTAACGATTTTGCCGTTACCGTTGCCAAAACAGCCCTTTGGATAGCCGAAAGCCAAATGATGAAGGAAACAGAGATTATTGCTCACATTAACCTCGATTTTCTCCCACTTAAATCCTATGCAAATATTGTTGAGGGCAACGCTTTGCGCATTGATTGGGAAAATGTTGTTCCAAAAGAAAAACTTAATTATATAATGGGTAATCCGCCTTTTGTAGGTTATTCCTTACAGACAACAGAACAAAAACAAGATATTCTATCAATTTATGTCAATGAAAAAGGCAAACCTTATAAAACTGCCGGAAAGATTGACTATGTTTCCGGTTGGTATTTTAAAGCTGCCCAAATGATTGCAAACACAAATATTAAAGTTGCGTTTGTGTCAACCAATTCTATTACACAGGGCGAACAGGTAGCGGCTGTATGGAAACCTTTATATGACCGTTTTAATATTCATATTGACTTTGCTCACCGCACATTCCGTTGGGATAGCGAGGCAAGTGTTAAAGCGCACGTTCACTGTGTAATAGTTGGATTTAGTACCGCCTATAATCCACGTGAAAAGCAGTTATATTCTTCCGAAAGAATGCAGCTTGTTAAAAATATAAACGCTTACCTTATAGAAGCGCCCAATGTATTTGTAGAAAGCAGAACAAAGCCGCTTTGCGATATCCCCCAGATGATTTACGGAAATAAACCTACAGATGGCGGATTCCTTATTCTTTCTCCGATCGAGAAAGAGGATTTAATATCAAAAGAGCCACGCGCACAACAATTTATAAAGCAAATTCTGGGAGCAGAAGAATATATAAACAACAAAAAGAGGTATTGCTTATGGCTAGTTGGTGCAAGTCCAGCAGAATTACGTACATTACCTATAGTTATGTCTCGCATTGAAGGTGTTCGTAATTTTAGAGCAAATAGTCCAAAAGAGGCAACACGTAAAAGTGCAGATACGCCTACTTTGTTCCAAGAAATTAGGCAGCCGGAAACAGAGTATCTTATTGTTCCTCGTGTCTCTTCGGAAAGAAGAAAGTATGTACCGATTGGTTTTATGACTGCGGAAACAATTGTTTCTGATGCTGTACAAATTGTTCCTTATGTAACTTTATATGATTTTGGTGTTATTACATCAAATGTTCATATGGCGTGGATGCGTGCGGTTTGCGGTAGATTAAAGAGTGATTATCGTTACTCTAAAGATGTTGTTTATAATAACTTCCCATGGCCTTCGCCTACTGATGAACAAAAAACGGCTATTGAGAAAACCGCACAAGCAATTCTTGATGCCCGTGCTCTTTATCCCGATTGCTCTCTTGCCGATTTGTACGACGAGGTTGCTATGCCGCCTGAGCTTCGCAAAGCGCATCAAGCGAATGATAAGGCGGTTATGCAAGCATACGGCTTTTGGGGTAAACTCAATACCGAATCTGAATGTGTTGCAGAGCTTATGAATATATACCAAAAATTAACATCAGAAAATTAAAATACTGAAACAAAAAAGTGCAGTTATGCACATAAAAAAGCACCTATGCAAATGCATAGGTGCTTTTAATAACTTTAATCGGTAAATCCCAATTAGATTAACTCGATGATAGCCATCTCTGCGGCGTCGCCACGGCGAGGACCAGTTTTAACAATGCGGCAATAACCGCCGTTTCTGTCCTGATACTTTGGAGCGATTTCTTCGTAAAGCTTCTTTACAACATCCTCCTTAGTGATAAAAGCCATAGCCTGACGCTTGCTGTGAAGCGAGCTATCTTTAGCGAGTGTAATATACTTCTCACACATAGAACGTACTTCTTTAGCACGGGTAACTGTGGTTTCAATTCTGCCTTTTTCAAGTAAGAAGGTAACCATAGCTCTAAGCATAGCAGTTCTGTGATCGGAAGTTCTACCGAGTTTTCTAGTACCGGCCATTTAATATTCACTCCTTATTGGTGATGAAAAATCATTATTCGTCATTATGGTTAAGGGTAAAGCCAAGTGAATGTAAATTAGCAATAACCTCTTCCAACGACTTACGACCAAGGTTGCGAACCTTCATCATTTCTTCCTCTGATTTGCTGATTAAATCCTCAACGGTATTAATACCTGCGCGCTTTAAGCAGTTAAAGCTACGAACGGAAAGATCAAGCTCTTCAATGGTCATTTCAAGAACCTTTTCTTTACTGCTGTCGCCCTTTTCTACCATAGTCTCAACATCGTTGGTTTCTGCGGCAAGGTCAACAAACATTTTTAAGTGATCGGTAAGGATTTTAGCAGACAACGATACAGCCTCTTTAGCAGTGATAGTACCGTTGGTCCAAACCTCAAGGGTAAGACAGTTATAATCGGTCACCTGTTCTTTACGAGTATTTTCTACCCCGAACTTCACTTTCTTAACGGGAGTATAGATACTGTCTACCGGAATAAGACCGGTGATGACCTGTGCCGGCTTATTTGCCTCAGCGGTAACATAACCGCGACCTTTATCAAGAACGATCTCCATAAAGAGTTTTCCGCCCTCGCATATGGTAGCAATATAAAGATCCGGATTGAGAATTTCAACTTCAGAATCTGCCTTAATGGAAGCTGCTGTTACAACGCAGGGACCTTCAGCTTCAATATAAACAGTCTTAGGGCCTTCGCCATAAAGCTTTGCGGTAAGACTTTTAATATTAAGAATGATCTCAGTAACATCTTCCTTAACGCCATCAATAGTTGAAAACTCATGAAGGACGCCGTCTATCTTGACTGAGGTTACAGCAACACCCGGAAGGGATGACATCAATACTCGACGAAGTGAATTGCCAAGTGTTGTGCCGTATCCGCTTTCAAGCGGTTTCAAGGTGAACTTTCCGTAATTACCGTCATTGGAAACTTCAAGCGCCTCAAGTGTGGGCTTTTCAATCTCTATCATTAAAAGCTCCATTTCTCCGCACGTAATAATATAGTAAACTTAAGCTTTGCTGTTTGTGCGGTAACATACAAAGCCAAAAGACAATACCTATTATTTTGAGTAGAACTCAACAATAAGCTGTTCCTCAACAGGAGCATCGATTTGATCGCGAGTAGGTAAATTAACAACCTTAGCTTCAAAAGCATCACGATTTAAGTCGATCCACTGGGGAACGGGATGAGCTGAATTAGCCTCAACAACTGCCTTGATTTTATCAAGACCGCGGCTCTTTTCGCATACGGTAACAACGTCACCAGCGCGAAGGAGATAAGAAGCAATGTCAACTCTGTGACCGTTTACTTCAAAGTGACCATGACCAACAAGCTGTCTGGCCTCGGCTCTGGAAGAAGCAAAACCTGCTCTATAAACAACGTTATCAAGGCGGCTCTCAAGAATTCTTAAGAGGTTTTCGCCGGTAACGCCGGTTTTGCGCTCAGCAATTTCAAAATAGTGATGGAATTGACCTTCCTGAACACCGTAAAAACGTCTTGCCTTTTGCTTTGCACGAAGCTGCAAGCCGTACTCAGAATTCTTTTTACGTCCCTGTCCGTGCTGACCGGGAGCATATGCTCTGATACCTACAGAACATTTATCGGAATAGCAGCGTTCGCCCTTAAGGAACAATTTTTGACCCTCACGGCGACATAATCTACAAACTGCACCGGTATATCTAGCCATCTAACACACCTCCAAATAATCGATTAAACGCGTCTTCTTTTAGGCGGACGGCAGCCATTGTGAGGAATTGGGGTAACATCTTTAATCATGCTAACCTCAAGACCTGCAGACTGCAATGCGCGAATTGCAGCCTCTCTACCGGCTCCTGGGCCCTTAACATAAACCTCAACGGTTTTGAGGCCGTGCTCCATAGCTGCTTTTGCAGCAGTTTCTGCTGCACTTTGAGCAGCAAAAGGAGTGGATTTTCTGGAACCTCTGAAGCCCAGCTCGCCTGCGGAAGCCCACGAAAGTGCATTACCCTGTACATCGGTAATGGTAACAATCGTGTTATTGAAGGTTGACTGGATATGTGCTGCACCACGCTCAATATTTTTCTTGTCGCGACGTCTGCGGGTTGCAACAGTTTTCTTAGCCTTAGTAGCCATTTTCTTTCCTCCCGCTTACTTCTTCTTGTTAGCTATTGTCTTCTTAGGACCCTTGCGGGTACGTGCATTAGTCTTAGAACGCTGTCCGCGAACGGGAAGACCTTTGCGATGACGAAGACCACGATAGCTGCCAATTTCTATAAGTCTTTTAATATCAAATGCGATTGAACGACGACGGTCGCCTTCTACTTCGAGGTTTTTATCAATATATTCACGAAGTTTGGAAACATCGTCTTCTGTAAGATCCTTAACACGGGTATCAGGATTAACACCTGTATCTGCAAGGATTTTTTTAGATGTTGTAAGACCAATACCGAAAATATAGGTGAGACCGATCTCTACACGCTTTTCTCTCGGAAGATCAACACCGGCAATACGTGCCATTTATAAGTGCACCTCACATTCATACTAGCGTCGGATTAACCCTGACGCTGCTTGTGCTTGGGATTTTCACAGATAACCATTACTTTTCCCTTGCGCTTAATAATCTTGCATTTTTCGCAAATTTTCTTTACAGAAGGTCTAACTTTCATTAGGAAATCCTCCATTTCTTAATAACCTAAGCTTACTTGGAACGCCAAGTTATGCGTCCCCTGGTTAAATCATACGGCGACATTTCAACAGTAACCTTGTCACCGGGAAGTATACGAATAAAGTTCATTCGAAGTTTTCCCGAAATGTGCGCCAAAATCGTGTGTCCGCCTTGAATTTCTACCTTAAACATTGCGTTAGGCATTGCTTCAAGAACGGTGCCCTCAATTTCAATCATATCTTCTTTAGACATTCAATATGCCCCCTCTCAAAGTTCATCTAATTTGACTTGATACCGTTTTAGCGAAGCTCTTAAAGCTTTATTAGAACGGTATTCGTTTTCACTCAGACAGTAGTTGGTAAGGTTTAAATGCTTTGTGTTTTTAAGTTTTGGGCGCTCTAACGGACGCTCCTTACCATCAACAACAAAAACACCTAAGTCGCTGCTTGATATTACGATTAAGGCTTTGCCTTTATCTCTACCGGCTTTTGAATACACAATCTGTCCGATTTTCACTTAAAAATCCTCCCCTATTAGTCCGCAATGGTTAAAATCTGCGGTCCATCAGGTGTAATGGCAACAGTGTGTTCGAAATGTGCCGAAAGTGAATTATCAAGCGTTACCACTGTCCAATTGTCTGCCAGTGTACGCACCCCCGACTTGCCCATATTTATCATAGGCTCAATTGCAAGGGTCATACCACTTACCAAACGAACTCCTCGACCGGGGTTACCGAAATTGGGAACCTCCGGTGCTTCATGAAGGCTGGTGCCTATTCCGTGACCAACAAACTGCCTAACCACTGAATAGCCCTTTGCCTCTACATAGCTTTGCACTGCATGAGAAATATCACCGATTCTACCGCCGTGACGTGCCATTTTTATGCCTTCATAAAGACTCTCTTTTGTCACGTCCATCAGCCGCTTTGCTTCAGGAGAAATATCTCCTGCCGCAAAAGTGGCGGCATTATCGCCGTGGTATCCCTCAAAAAGCGCTCCTAAATCAACGCTGACAATATCGCCCGCTTTGATAACACGCTTATGCGAAGGTATGCCATGAATTACCTCATTATTTATAGATATACAGGCGGTCGCCGGAAAGCCGTTGTAATTCTTAAAGTTGGGTTTTGCGCCCTCACTTAAGATATACTTTTCGGCTAAACGGTCTAGCTCGGCTGTTGTAACGCCGGGCTCTACCGCGCTGCCTATCAGTTTAAGTGCTCCGGCCGAAATTCTACAAGCTTCCTTCATAACGGATAGCTCACGACCGGTTTTAAGAATAATCATAAACTAAATACCTAAAGCCTTGAAAACTAAAGCGGTTGTATCAGAAAGCTCTTCCTGACCTTCTACCAGCTTCAATTTTCCGGTCTTTTCATAGTAACCCTTTAAAGGCTCGGTCTGCTCGTGGAAAACGTTAAGTCTATCCAAAACAGTTTCGGGAGCGTCATCCTTGCGGCAGATAAGCTTACCGCCGCAGAGATTACAAACGCCATCCTTTGCGGGCTTTTTGTATTCGATATGATAGCTGGCGCCACAGTTCTCACAAACTCTGCGACCAGACATTCTCTTTACAATTTTTTCATCCGCAACCTCAATAGATAAAACGGTATCAATTTCAACACCCATATTATCTAAAGCCTCAGCCTGAGGAATGGTGCGTGGGAAACCGTCTAAGATAAAACCGTTTGCACAGTCATCTGCTGACAATCTCTCTTTAATGATTCCGATAACAACTTCATCGGGTACAAGATTAC
>JAFSDM010000022.1 GCA_017436225.1 Clostridia bacterium
AAAATCCACACTTTTTAAAATCTTTGACCTCAAAGAGAGGAGATTTTGGAGGATTTTTATTCGATTTAAGCGAAGCAAGGCTGACGCCTTGCAAGATTAAATTGGGTAAAAAGCGCCGAAATATGCCGCTTTGAGGCGGGTTCGGGTTTGACTGCTCACCCTATTATTAATTATTCAGAAAGGTCCTGAACAATAATTGTTTTTACCTCATATGGGTCGCCTTCGGGATGGTCAAGCTTTTTGTTGCGCTCTGCTAAGAACTTTGCGGCAACCTGTGGGAAAAGTGCGTAGCTGAGTACGTCTTCTTCACTGCGAGCAAGGTCTTTAGCTTCTTCGCGGTATTTGTCCATCTCGGGCTCTATTAGGTCTGCAGGACGGCAGGTGATAACCTCATCATCACCAATAGCCTTTTTACGAACTTCCTCGTTTACCTTACCGGGAACCTGTCCGTATTCGCCACGGAGAAGACCCTTGGATTCTTTAGAAACCATCTTGTAACGTTCACCCATAAGAACATTTAAAACTGCCTGTGTACCAACAATCTGGCTGGTAGGAGTAACAAGTGGAGGATAACCAAAATCTTCGCGTACACGTGGGATCTCAGCAAGAACCTCATAATACTTATCTTCAGCGTTTTGTTGCTTTAACTGACTGATAAGGTTTGAAAGCATACCGCCGGGAACCTGATATAAAAGTGTGTTGGTATCAACGTTAAGCACTTTTGGATCAAGGTCGCCTTGCTCTTTAAGCTTGTTAGCAATTTTGCGGAAGTGAACAGCTGCATCGCTTAATTTTTCAAGGTCTAAGCCGGTGTCACGTTCAGTACCTTTTAAGGTAGCAACCAAAGCTTCGGTAGCAGGCTGAGAAGTACCGTTACCTAATGGGGAGAGGGCGCAGTCAACAATGTCAACGCCTGCCCAAGCAGCCATAAGGTTGGTCATATCACCGGTACCGGTGGTGTTGTGTGTGTGAAGGTGAATGGGAACGTTAACTGCTTCCTTAAGCTTTTTAACAAGGTTGTAAGCATCAACAGGTAAAAGCAGGTTAGCCATATCCTTAATACAAATGGTATCTGCACCCATTTCAACAAGCTTTTTAGCAAGGTTAATGAAGTATTCTTCATTATGAACGGGGCTAATGGTGTAGCTGATAGCAGCCTCACAAACACCACCGTACTTCTTAATGCTCTTCATAGCCTGTTCCATGTTACGAGTATCGTTAAGAGCGTCAAAAACGCGGATAACGTCAATACCGTTTTCAATAGACTTTTTAACAAAAGCATCTACAACGTCATCAGCATAGTGCTTATAACCAAGGATGTTTTGACCTCTAAGCAACATTTGAAGCTTGGTGTTGGGCATAGCAGCCTTAAGCTTACGAAGACGTTCCCATGGGTCTTCGCCTAAGAAACGCATACAACTATCAAAGGTTGCACCGCCCCAACATTCAAGTGACCAGTAACCCATTTTATCCAAAAGCTCGCAAGCGGGAAGCATATCTTCCACTCTCATTCTTGTAGCAGCTTGAGATTGGTGGGCGTCACGAAGAATGGTATCTGTAATGTTTAATTTATTCATACGATAATGCCTCTTTCTTTAAAATTAGCCAAACAATGCAATAAGCACACCTGCTGCAATAGCAGAGCCTATAACACCGGCAACGTTGGGGCCCATAGCGTGCATGAGAAGGAAGTTGGAGGGATTTTCCTTTTGACCAACGACCTGAGAAACACGAGCCGCCATAGGAACAGCCGAAACACCGGCAGAACCAATAAGGGGATTGATTTTGTTCTTTAAGAACAGGTTCATAAACTTGGCAAAAAGAACACCACAAGCAGAAGCAACACCAAAAGCAACTACGCCAAGGGCGATAATACCTAAGGTTTGGAGTCTGAAGAAGGTATTAAATGTGGCGGTAGCGCCAACAGAAATGCCAAGGAATATTGTTACAATATTCATAAGCTCGTTTTGAACTGTCTTTGCAAGACGCTCTGTAACTCCGCACTCACGAATAAGGTTACCAAGCATTAAGCAACCAACAAGGGGAGCGGCTGAGGGTACAAGCAAGGCAACAAAGATAGTTACAACGATAGGGAATACAATCTTTTCTGTTTTAGAAACAGGGCGAAGCTCCTTCATTACAATAGCACGCTCTTTTTTGGTTGTAAGAGCCTTCATAATAGGGGGCTGAATTACGGGAACCAAAGCCATATAAGAATATGCGGCAACGGCTATCGGGCCTAAAAGGTGGGGAGCAAGCTTACCAGTAACAAATATAGCGGTAGGACCATCTGCACCACCAATAATACCAATTGAACTTGCTTCCATCTGGTTGAAGCCTAAGAAGGATGTTGCACAAATATAGGTTGCAAAAATACCAATCTGTGCGGCTGCGCCAAGAAGTAAGCTTTTTGGATTTGCAATAAGGGGACCAAAATCGGTCATAGCGCCAACACCGATAAAGATAAGGCAGGGGTAAATACCAAGTTTAACACCAAGGTAGAGAATATCTATAAGACCTGCAGAAATGCTTTGAACATTGTTAGCAATAAGAGTTTGGCCAGCGTATAAAACGCCATCGGTAACTGTAAGACCTGCGGCATCAATAACGATTTTTGCGTTTTCTGCTAAAACTTCGCCGTTTGCAGTAACAATTTGACCTAAGTTATTGATAAAAGCATCTGCGTTAACCGAAACGCCTGAAAGATGTCCAAAAAGGTTTTGACCTAAAGCTACAGAGCCATCTTGTAAAACTTGGAAAGCACCTTGTTTTACAAGGTCTGCAGAAAGATCAATGCTTTCAACAAACTGTGCGCCGCCAAAAAGGTCCCAGTTTACGTGACCGCCCGCAAAAAGAGCTTCGTTATATACGCCTGCACCGGGGAGATTGGTAAGTAACATACCAAAAGCAATTGGTAAAAGAAGTAATGGTTCAAACTTCTTAACAATTGCAAGGAACATTAAAACGCAAGCGATGCCTATCATTATAAGACATTGCCAATTTTCGACAAGAAGGTAAAAACCGGTATCTTTTATAAAATTGAGTATAGCGTCCATTGTAGCAACCGCCTTTTATTCAATAACACAGATTGCAGAACCGGATTCAACAGTTGCGCCTTGGTTTACGCCAACGAAAGTAACTGTACCATCAACAGGTGACATAATTTCGTTTTCCATTTTCATAGCTTCTAAGATTACAAGAACCTGACCCTTTTTAACTGCATCGCCAACCTTAACGTTTACAGAAAGGATGGTACCGGGCATAGGTGCGTTAACCTTTTCGCCGCCTGCAGGAGCAGCGGCAGCAGGAACTGCGGGAGCAGGAGCAGCAGGTGCAGCAGGTGCAGGAGCGGCTGCGGGAGCGGGAGCGGCAACAGGAGCTGCAGCCTCAGTTTCGCTGATAAGTTCAATAGAAACCTTGTATTCGGTTCCGTTTACGTTTACTTTATAATTTTTCATAATAAATAACTCCTTTATGTTTAAGTTAGTGTTTAAAGTTTTTCAATAGATAAAATTCTAATAGCAGAAACGTCTGTACCTAAGTCCTCAGCGATAGCTGCGGCAATAGCTGCGACTGTTTCTCTACGGTTAGGAATAACCGCGGGTGTGGGTGCTGCAGTAACTGGAGCAACGGGGGAAGGAGCGGCTTGTTGAGCCTGATCATCTTTCTTAGATAAAAGCTGACAACAAACACCTAAGATTTTGCACAGAATAATTATACATACAAGACCAATAAATACTGTGCTAATTCCCATAACAACTACAAACACATCATTTACTTCCGGCATTTTTACACCTCCGCTCGGTATTTAATGTTTATATTATAAGTATTGTTGGCAAAAAGCCTTATAAAAATACTTTTGATTTGAAAAAATAGATTAAAAGGTAGATGAAAAAAGCCCCTTCTACTCCATTTTATCAATCATATTTATTATATATTTTTTTATAAAGAAAATCAATCTTTTTTTGTCAAAAAATGTATAAATTTTATGTGATTTTTATTATGAAGTTTTGGTTAGTTTTTCATTAAATAAATTTTAATGTATTGATATTTTAAAAGCAGTGTGATATACTTTTTTGTGTGTGAAAAAGCAACTCAAAAGGCTTTAATTTTTCTTTATATTTATTTGCTTTATGAGTTTTTTGTTTTGGTTAATCTTATTCAAGTTTTCTTGAAGGTGATAAAATATGAAGGTTTTAATTCTTAGTAGCAGTACGGGTGCGGGTCATGATTCCTGTGCCTATGCTGTTAAAGAGGTATTTGATAATTATAGTGAGCATTGCGAGGTAGTAGAAACCTTAAACTATATGTCCAAATTTGTTGCAAAGGTTGTAACAAACGGGCACACCGTAATGTATAGACATTTTGCTACAGTTTTTAAAATAGGTTATGCCTTTTTAGATAATCATTCAAGCTCTTATAAAAAGGGTAGTCTTACAAACAGACTTTTATCTGTCGGCTCAAAAAAACTAGCCGAATATATAAACAAAAACGGATATGATATGGTAGTTTGTACCCATCCCTTTTCAACCGTTATGCTTTCATCAGCAATCGAAAAATATAATCTTATGGTAAAAACCGCATTTGTAGCTACCGATTATACCTGTGCTCCAACTGTAGATGCCGAAAATTTAGACGTTTATTTTGTGCCTGATAATGCAATAATAAATACTTTTATAAAATACGGCATAAACGAGAAAAAAATTGTGCCTAGCGGAATACCCGTAAAGCAAATGTTTTATAACAGTGTTTCAAAAAGCAAAGCAAAAGAGCAAATGGGCATCGGTGCAAACAGCATACATCTTCTTGTAATGTGCGGCAGTATGGGTTGCGGTCCTATTAAAAAAATTGTTGCGAGTATTTCTAAAGATTTACCAAAAAACATAGAAGTAACCGTTGTTTGCGGTACAAATAAAAAACTCAGGAAAAATCTTGATAGAAAATATTCCTTAAATAAAAAAATCCATATAAAAGGCTTTGTTAACAATATGTCTGAAGTGATGGATAGCGCCGACCTTTATTTAACCAAGCCGGGCGGACTTAGTGTTTCAGAGGCAAGACTTAAAAATCTTCCTATGCTTTTTATTAATGCCGTTGCAGGTTGTGAAGAGTATAACAGAAGGCATTTTGTTGGTATGAAAACCGCGGTTTGCGGCGATAACGTTAAAGATTTAAGCGAAAAGTGTATGACTCTTTTAAATAATACAAATCAAATTGATGAGATGCGGAAGATTTTTGAAAACGAAAACAAGATGAATGCTGCAGAGCAAATAAGAAAAGAATTATTAAAATTAAATGGCGAGAAGGCAAAATTAAATGGCGAGAAGGCTTAACCTTCCCGCCGTTTTTATATAAAAATCATTCTAAGCAGTAGCAAAGTTATTGTACCCGGTAGACCAAGCGCCGCAGATGCGCCTACGGTGTAAGGGTTAATAGGTATATAGATACCACTGAATTTTGAAGTTAAATCAACCACCATTAACCCCGCTAATCCTAAAAAAGCATAGAATAAAATAGTTTTAAAGGGCTTTTTTGTTGCTACTGCAAAAATGAAATATAAAAATCCATAAACAAAACAAAGGCATATAATCAGAACTTTAAACATAATAAAAACTCCTTATTACTTCATAGAATTTTATGATGCAATAAGGAGTTTTATGCTATATTTATTTTTTATAAAGCTTTTCAATTTCAAGGGTGCGGGCAAGAATTTGTTCTTTAAGTATTTCGGGAGCTTCAACGCGCATTTTCTTGCCAAATTGCATTATCCAGGTTACAAGACCATCGCTGATACAAGCCTTATGGCTGAATTTAAATCTGTTTTTTTCACTTTGGCGGATGAAGATTTTGTCGGAAAATCTGTCAATAACCTGCTCTAAAATATCTGTACTGCAATCTAAAACAATTTCCTGTTCTTCACCGCTAAACATATTAAATACCTTTTCGGAATAATCGGCGGTATTAAATTCATCTTTATATTCGCTAACCTCGCTAAAATGGCGGAAAGGCTCATCGGTAACGGTAACACTTTTCATTCGGTCAAGGCGAAGATGCATAAGATTATTGTATTTTTCGTTATTGCAAACTAAATAATAATGGTCATCTGCCCAAATAAGAGCATAAGGGCTAACGGTCATTTTTTTGGAATTTATTTCGGGTGTGCGACCGTTAGTTAAGGTATGGCGAAGGTATTTAAAGGTGATTTTCTTTTTCTCATCTATACCGCGACCAACAGCGTCAATACTGTAATAAATTTCTTCATTGTTACCCTTGTTTCTGTTATCAATAAATGTTCTGCTCGAAAAACTGTCTGCTTGGTATTCGTTTAAAAGACCTTTAAGTTTTTTTACAAGTACGTTTGTTTTTTTGTGTGTTATAAAATCGGCGGCAAGTACGGCGTCGGTAAGCAGAGCGACTTCAGGCAGTTCAAATTCTCTTCCGCTTAAAAAATAACCCGATTTTGAACCCTTTGTGCTAACAATATCGTATCCGCATAAGGTTAGAGCTTCAATATCTTCGTATATTGTTTTGCGGTCACACAAAATATCCCTGGTGGCTAAAAGGTCAATAAGCTCCCTTGCATTAAGGGGGTGGTTTTCATCGGTTTTATTCATTAAAATTTCTAAAAGCACAAGTATTCTTCTTTTTTGATTACGTTTGCCTGACATTTTTTATGGTACCTCACTTGTAGTCTTGCATAATAGCAGCGATTTCATCTTTGGAAGAAATTTCGCTGAGCACTTTTTTAAGAGTGGCAGGTGAGATGGAGTAGGGAAGCTTAAGCTTGCCTAATAAATACTTCCTTTTAAGCGCGCTGTCTGCACCACCGCTTAAACCCAGCGACATTAAAAAAGCTGTTGTTATTTCTTCCTTTTTTTTCGGGTTGGCTTTGGGTAAAAATCTTTCAAATGCCTTTAAAATAATTTCCTTATCGGTGCCTTCAACACCAAGTAAGCCTTCGCTTGAAGCCTTGGTTTTGCGCTTTTCTTTACCTTCAATGCGAGGTAAAAATACATTGTATATTTTATCTTCGCTCAATATATTTTTAAGGTAGGAGCGAATAATTCCGCCTGCACTGTCACTATCGGTGAGAACAATTACGCCGTTTTTTTCTGCAAGCTTTTTAATAAGGTCAACCTTTTCTTTGTTTTTAAAAATACCGAAACCATCCGTAGTTAAAATAATAGTATCAAAGATTGATGATAGTTTAATTTTATCATACTTGCCTTCAACGATTATTGGTTGCTCAAGTTTAATCATTTTAAGCCACCTGCAGTAATTTTAAGTATTTTTGTTATGAGTATTTCAAGTGCGGTTGAACTGCTATTGCCGCTTAATTTAGTGTTATTTTTTATTGCAGAATCGCTTTTAAAAATTTCGCTTAAAATATTACCGATTTGGCTTTGACTTAAATATCTCCCATCACGAGCGGCATTGTTTAAAACAAAAATGCGGTTTGCGGGGTAGCCAAAATCTGCGGCAATGCTATCGGGCTTTTTACCGGCATCAATAGCGGCCTTAACTCTAAAAATATCAACGTATGTTGAAGTAATTAAGGCGTGTATTTCAGCAGGAGATACACCCTCAGCCAAAAGATTATTCAGCGAATGAAAAACCTTTTCGGATTTACCCTGAAGCATATATCTTGAAATATCATAAACCGAAGCCTCAACCGTTTTGACGCAAATCAAATCAACCGTTTCTTTATCAATAACGGCATCTTCCTTTGTAAAACTGCAAAGCTTTTCTAGCTCGTTTATAAGAATATTAAGGTCGGTGCCGCATACCGAAATCATATATTTAGAGGTAGCAAGTTCAAGGCTTCTGTGCCTTTTTGCCGCGGCAGAGGAAAGCATTTTTGCAAGCTCGGTTTCGGTTTTGTGATTAAGCTCACAAACCACGCCGCCACCCTTTTCTACCGATTTTAAAAGCTTTTTAAATCGGTCGGATTTTTTAGTGTTAATTTCTAAAACATCATAATAAAGCACCAGTATGTTGCAGTCATGCGGAGACTCTACAAGCGCTTGAAGCTCCTTAAAGGCGGCTATGGGACAACCCTCAAAATCAAAGTTAGATGCCAGCACGCAAATTCTTTCACCTGTAAAGGAAAACTGAAAATAACGGTCGTAAATATCCTGTAAAGAGCAGTTTTCTTGCATAGTAAAAAGATTAAAATCGGGATTTTGCGGTACCGCTTTTTTTACAATTAAATTGGCATAATGCTTTGTAAGGTAGGGGTCGTTTCCCACTAAAAGATATACAGGCTTAATACTTCCACGTGATATTGTAGCCTTTAAATCGTGTTCCTCAATCATTTTTAAGCCTCCTTTTAAGGCAATTGATTAAAATTTTATGCTAATATTTTTCTTGCCCAGGATTTTATAATCTACATTTTGCCGCCTTAAGCTTTCGGTTAAGGCGTCCTCATTCTCAAATAAGCCGCATAAAATTAAATCCGATACTTCATTTTTTATATTTTGATTTAATTTGTTAGCGCATATTAAAACGGGTTTTGAGTGCTTGGCTTCGCCAAATAATTTGTTTATATCGCCATCACCTGCATAAATTATTACAGATAGCTTTTTAAAATTCAAGGTTGTACCAACGTCGGCATATGTTACCACCTCTGCCGAGCGGGTTTCATAGCTTATTTTATATTCAAACGATTTAAAATTGCCGTTTGATATAAAGCTTAGCCTATCGCTGTAGGCTCCGTTTTGCGGATAAATAATTTTAGCGTTTGGATTTTGTGAGATCATTTCGGGGGAGCCTGCGGCAAAGCTTTTGTTGGCAGAGGGAAGAATAATGTAGTCAAGCTCCTTACTGCAAGCTTTAAACATATGATTTTCTATTTTGTTGTAATCGGTAAGTGAGTCGCCCGCCCCTACGGCAAAAACCTCATCTTCACATTTAATTAAAATGCTTGCTCCTTTTCCAACATCAATAATCGCAATCTCGTTTTTGGGGGAAATACCATAGAACCAAAGCGCACTGCAAACCGAAACTAAAACCAAAGCTGAAGAGCATAGCTTTAATGAAATTCTTAGTTTTTCTTTAGTCTTTAGCTTTTTCGCCCACATTAAAAAAGGCACCGAAAGAGCAAGAATGGCTAAAGAGATTAAATACTCTAAACGAGCGGGGATAGAAGCAAAGCTAACACTTGCACAAATATCTGTAACCTTTACTATGTATCGCACAAGCAAACTCAGTGCAACTAGCGGAAAGGTAGCACCAAGGCTTAAGATTGACGGCAGAAAAAGAATAGCAACCGCAACAAACGAAATGGTTGTGAGTAAGCTTGTTGCATAGCCTGTTAAAAGATTTGCAACGGGCGAAATTAAGGATATGTAGCCTAAGTATATTATAGAAACGGGGAGTGTAGCAAGCGTTGCGGAAACGGTTTGCGAAAGTGAAAAGATTATCGCCTTGCTTAATTTCCCCGGTGAGTAGCGCTTTGAAACAAAAGAGGTTAATGCTTGTTCTAAAATTGGGCAAATAAAAAGCAGTCCAAAGGTAGAAAGCAATGAAAGCAGTAATGCAATATTTCCAAAGGCCAGCGGATTTAAAAATAAAAGTATCACTGCCGCCGTTCCAAGCGAGTTAAGCGGGTCGGGCTTTTTGAAAATAAGTCCGCCAATAACAATAATAACATAGGTGAGTGATGCCCTTAAAATAGAGGGAGTAAAGCCGCAAATCGCAGTAAGAGCAAAAATTAAGCCAAGCATAAGAATTTCAAAATTACCGCGCTTAATTTTAAGGGATGTGAAAATTCTGCTGAATAGCTGAAAAATAATGCCCAAATGCATACCCGAAACAACAAGCATATGTGTTGTACCCGCAGTTTTGGAATTTTTTTCAAATTCGGGGTCTAGATTGCTTCTGTCGCCTATCAAAACAGCAGATACAACAGCGGCATCATCGAAATACATATTTTGGTAAATAAGATTATTTATTTTATCTCTTAAATCATAAAAAATAGCGTAAAAGGGTCGGTTTTTGCCTATATTTTTATATAACTGTTCAACATAACCGCCGGCATAAACCTCATTCGCAAGGGATGAGGTTTTGTAAATATCCAAATTGTTAAACTGCACCCGTAGATGCAATTTATCAAAAATTTCGGCACCGATTTTGTTTACATCACTAAGCCTTATCTTTAGCTTTTGTGGAATGTTTTCGGGCAAGGGAGAGCCATCCTTGCTGATTAGCTTTATTTGCTCGGTATTAATAAAGTATACGGTGTAGGTTTCGTAAGCGGTAGGATATTCGCAAACCGTACCAACTACCTCGGCATCATACCCAACCATATTTTCGGCAGGATTTATTTTGGTTGAGTAGGTTAAAAGACCGCAAATAATAAAGAGCAGCAAAATTGAAAGAAGTGTTTTTAGCCCGTTTATAACAATTCTTTTGCGTAAAATTATAAGAGTTACAAGAGCTGTTAGAATTACAAAAAAGGCTATAAAAGAAAAATAGGTTGGTAGATATAAAAGAGCTGCCGAAAGTGCAAGCATAGATGCACCGGTATAAAATAAAACTCTTGCCATAGTATCTCCAACCTATTTGTTATTTAATGTTTTTATCAACCGGGAGGCCAAGCTAAATTTCTTCTTGCTAAAAGATGAAAATGAATGTGACCAACCGTTTGACCGCCATCTTCGCCGCAGTTATTAACAACTCTGAAGCCTTTTTCAAGATTGTTTTCCTTTGCAATTTTTGCAATTGCTTCATATATAGCAGAAATGTAGTGACTGTTTTCGGCGTTAATTTCAGCCGCAGAGCCAATATGCTCTTTAGGGATTACGATAACGTGAAAGGGAGCCTGTGGGTCAATATCGTTAAAGGCGTAAACTTTTTCATCTTCATAAACCTTAGTGCTTGGAATATCGCCGGATATTATTTTGCAAAAAAGACAATCCATTTTTAAGCCTCCAATTTATTTTTTAAGATTAGAAACGATTTCTATAACACTTGCAATAGCGGTGTCAGCCTTAGAGATATCCTTACCGCCTGCCATTGCAGAGTCGGGCTTACCGCCACCGTTACCGCCCGCAATCTTAGCAACTTCGCGAACAATGTTACCTGCGTGGCAACCTTTTTGAATTGCATCCTTACCGCAAGCGGAAATAAATGTGAGTTTTTCGTTTGCTATTACTGCAAATACCAAAACAATGTCCTCAAACTCAGATTTAATGGTATCACAAATGGTACGGGCAACAGAAAGCTCGGTTTGCTTTAGAACCTTTGCAATTACACGAACATTGTCAACATCTACTGCTGAAACCATCATTTCGCTTACCTTAGATGCAGCAAGCTTGGATTCTAAAATTGAAATCTGACGGTCTTTTTCCTTAAGCTCAGCATTTACCTGAGCAGCCTTTAAGGCAATATCTAAAGGATTGGCAAGTTTAAATTCTGCGGCAGTTTTAGCCACAAGAGCCTTATATTCGTCTAAGAACTTCAAAACGCCGTTACCTGTAATGGCAGTTATACGCCTTATACCTGCGGCAACAGAGCTTTCAGAAATAATTTTGAACAATCCAATGGAAGAAGCGTTGGTGACGTGAGTACCACCGCAAAGCTCAACAGAAAAACCATCTACTGAAACTACGCGAACGGTATCGCCGTATTTTTCGCCAAATAAAGCCATAGCGCCCATTGCTTTAGCCTCTTCGATTGGCATTTCACGTGTTTCAACGTTAGCACCCGAAAGAATAACCTGATTTACAGTCTTTTCAACCTCTTCAAGTTCTTCGGCGGTGAGCGCAGAAAAATGAGTAAAGTCAAATCTAACCTCGTTATTATTAACAAGCTGACCTGCCTGTTCAACGTGGTCGCCTAAAACCTTGCGAAGAGCGGCTTGCAAAAGGTGTGCAGAGGTGTGATTACGGCAGGTAGCGGCTCTGGTAGAGGTGCATACGTCTGCCAAAACAGAATCACCGATAGAAATAGTACCCGAAGTAACAACACCGTTATGAAGGAAAATACCGTTACCGTTTTTATTAACGGTATTTACATTGAATACAAATAATCCTGAGCGGATAATACCTTGGTCGCCAACCTGACCGCCGCTTTCGGCGTAGAAGGGGGTGGTATCAAGCACAACAGTTGCCTTTTGACCCTCGGTAGCGGATGAAACAAGCTCACCGTCAACCACAATTGCAGTAACATTTGAGGTTGCTCTAAGCTCTGAGTAGCCTGTGAATTTAGTAGCTTCAATACCCTCGAAAAGCGCATCATCGCCCTTCCAAGCAT
Source organism: Clostridia bacterium (assembly GCA_017436225.1). GTDB lineage: Bacteria > Bacillota > Clostridia > Oscillospirales > Acutalibacteraceae > UMGS1279. Next base: position 12,256 of record JAFSDM010000022.1, read on the forward strand.
TGGTGTCAGATTCTTTTCTGGCGTTTCTTGCGCGGTCCTTTTGTTCCTGCATAAGCTTTTTAAAGCCTTCAACATCAACAGAAATACCTTTCTCCTCTAAAATATCACAGGTTAAATCAAGCGGGAAACCGTAGGTATCGTTAAGTTTAAATGCTTCCTCACCCGAAAGCACCTTTTCGCCCGAAGCAATAAATTCGTTAAGGCGGCTTAAGCCTTGGTCAATAGTTTTTAAGAAGCTTTCCTCTTCGTAGCCAACAACCTTTTTAATGTGAGCGATTTTTGTCTTAAGCTCGGGGTAGGCGTTACCGCTTTCACCAACAACGGTGTCAATAAGCTCTACAAGGAACGGACGGTTAATACCAAGAAGTCTGCCGTGACGAGCGGCGCGTCTGAGTAAGCGGCGAAGAACGTATCCTCTGCCCTCGTTAGATGGCATAACGCCATCGGCAATCATAAAGCTCGTAGAACGAATGTGGTCGGTAATAACACGCATTGAAACATCGGCTTTTTCATCGGTTTTATATGTAACACCGCAAATTTTTGAAAGGTGCTTCATAATATTTTGAATGGTGTCAACCTCAAAAATGTTGTCAACGCCCTGAGAAATACAAGCGAGACGCTCAAGACCCATACCTGTATCGATATTAGGATTATCAAGTGGGGTGTAGTTGCCTTGTCCGTCAGAATCAAACTGAGTGAAAACAAGGTTCCAGAATTCAACATAACGGTCACATTCGCAACCGATTGCGCAATCGGGTTTACCGCAACCGTATTTTTCGCCACGGTCATAGTGAAGCTCGGAGCAAGGACCGCAAGGACCTGTGCCGTGCTCCCAGAAGTTATCTTCCTTACCCATACGAACAATTCTGTCAGGCGAAACGCCTACTTCTTTTGTCCAAATATCAAAGGCTTCATCATCATCCTGATAAATGGTAACCCAAAGCTTGTCCACAGGCATTTCTAAAACCTTGGTGCAAAATTCCCAAGCCCAAGCGGTAGCCTCGTGCTTAAAGTAATCACCGAATGAGAAGTTACCAAGCATTTCAAAAAATGTACCGTGACGGGCGGTTTTGCCAACGCTTTCAATATCGGGTGTACGAATACATTTTTGGCAGGTGGTTACTCTTTTTTTAGGGGGAGTAACCTCGCCTGTGAAATACTTTTTCATAGGCGCCATACCCGAGTTAATTAAAAGTAAAGATTTATCGTTATTTGGTACCAACGAAAAACTGTTAAGACGCAAATGTTCTTTGCTCTCAAAAAATGAAAGATACTTTTCTCTAAGTGTGTTAAGTGACATCCATTCCATTAAAAGACACCTCAAAATTAAAACATAATAATACTTATAAATTATATACTTTTTATCATTTTTTGTCAATACAAAAGACTATAAAAGGGTAATATTTAAAAATTATTTTAAATATTGAAAAAACAATTGATTTTTCATGAAAAATATGGCATAATACAAGCATAGATTTATTTTTTGGAGGTAGTTATTATGAATTTAAAGGGTTCAAAAACCGAAGCTAACTTAATGGCTGCATTTGCAGGTGAATCTCAGGCAAGAAACAAGTACACCTACTACGCTTCTAAAGCTAAAAAGGACGGCTTTGTTCAAATTGCAGAGCTTTTTGAAGAAACTGCAAATAACGAAAAGGAACACGCAAAAATCTGGTTCAAGCTTTTGCACGATGGCGCTGTGGCTGATACTATGACAAATTTAGAGGATGCTGCTGCAGGCGAAAATTATGAGTGGACAGAAATGTATGCAGAATTTGCTAAAGTTGCAAAAGAAGAAGGCTTTGACCACATCGCTTTTCTTTTTGAAGAAGTAGCAAAGATTGAAAAAGCTCACGAAGAACGTTATCTTAAGCTTTTAAGCAACGTTAAAGAGGGCGTTGTATTCTCTAAGGATGGCGACATTATGTGGGAATGCTCCAACTGCGGACATCTTGTATTTGGCAAAAAAGCACCTGAAATGTGCCCCGTTTGCTCACATCCTCAAAGCTATTTCAAGCAGAAAGCAACCAATTATTAATTCAAATTTGTGTTTTTTAGCACCGCGTAAAGCGGTGCTTTTTTTGTGACAAGTTATAGGCTTTTTTCATAAAATGTTAGTGCCGAAGCTTTTTCGGTAATAACAAAAAAGGAGGAAAAATATGGCTGTTTTTTCTAATCAGGCAACCTTAACCTATAACGGTGTCAGCACTAATTCCAATATTGCTTACGGTGAAATTTTAGATGTATTATCGGCAACCAAAGCTCCCGTAGAAGCAAGCTATACTCAGGGCGAAACCGTAACCTATACAGTAGCGCTTCGCAATACGGGTGGCAATGCGCTTAATAACCTTACCGTTACTGATGATTTAGGTGCCTATCAGTTTGGTACAACCACAGTTTATCCATTAACCTATGTCGCAAACTCTGTTTTGTATTATGTGAACGGTGTTTTACAAGCCGCCCCTGTTGTAACTGCTGAGCAGCCCTTAACAATTACGGGAATAAATATTCCTGCAAACGGCGATGTGGTTATCGTTTATCAAGCAGTGGCAAATAGTTTTGCAAATCCTGAGGTTGGCGGAGTAATTACCAATACCGCAACCGTTACAGGTGACGGACTAAGCGCTCCCGTAGTAGCAACCGCAAATGTGGATACAGCAACTGCCGCTTTGCTTTCAATTTCTAAAACCATTACACCAAATCAGGTAGTGGATAACGACCGCGTAACCTACACCTTTATAATTCAAAACGCAGGCAACGAAGCCGTAACAGCAACCGATGATGCCGTGATTACTGATACCTTTGACCCAATTTTAACCGCACTTACCGTTACTCTTAACGGTACAGCCTTGGCAGAAGGTACAGATTACACCTACAATGCGGCAACAGGTCTTTTCCAGACTGCAAATGGAACAATTACAGTTCCTGCCGCAACCTATACCGTAGACCCCGTAACAGGCGAATATACCTTAACCCCCGGTATTTCAACCCTTATTGTTACAGGCACAATTTAATATTTAAAAGACAAAACGGTTTCGCCGTAAAGCGAAACCGTTTTAACTTTTTTTACTTTATTCTAATCCAGGCAGCAAGGCGGGATGCATCATCCCATGTTTTACCTGCTGATGCATAGTCAATAAGTCTTGCAGTTTTGCCCGATTTAAGCGGAACTTCAAAGCAGATATGCACTTCTTTAATTTCAGGGCAGTCAACAACTTTAGCATCTACGAATCCGTTATCATCGCAAACAACTTCTAAAACTGCATCGGGGTCTGTTACTCGTTTGTCAGCCGCTAAAACTAAAGGGCCATATGTGTAAGCCGCAAAAACATCCCTGTTTACCGCGCCTTCGGGTGGTAAAATTCTCTTAACCTTCATAGGTAGTTCAAGAGTGATTTCATCAGCATTATTCCAAATAGCCTTAAGGTTAGCGTAGCCGGCATCAACCGCTTGTGTTTGACCTTTGTAAGTAACGTTTGCACCGTCGCACCAAGAAGGAATTCTAAAGCAAATTTCGAACTCTTCGCTTTGCTCAAGTTCAAGTGAGAATTTAACGGTGCCGTTATAGGGGTAGGCGGTATCTATATTAAGTTTAAGTGCAGAACCGTTAGGTGTAACTGAGTTAATGTGGCCCTTTTCATAGTAGTTTATTACAATGCCGTTTTTCTTATTTAAAAGAGCAATTTCAGGAATTACACCCGCACCTGCCGAGCCAATGCAAGCGCAACAACCATAGTAGCTATTGTTTTCCAAAACGTTGTAGCCGCCTGTTGCTCTACCTCTGGTACTGGCAACAAGGGGGGAGTAGCTATCAAATGGTAAAACGGTTGAAAATGTATTTAAATCGGCCTTTTTTTGTTTGTCGTTATGAATTATACGGTTAGTGTTAAAGGCGCCAAGATACGCATTGTAGAAAGATTGCTCAATTCTGTCGGCATAATCAGAAACACCCGTAAGCTCAAGAAGTTGTGATGCAAATTTCATCCAGGTAACGGTAACGCAGGTTTCCTGAACAATGCCCCTGTAACCAATTTGAGTTTGTTTAATTGCGGTGTGGTCAAAAAGCTCGTGGGTGCAACCACTGCAACCGATAATACTAAATTCGGTATTGATAATATTTTTTCCAAAGTTAATTAAAGCGGTTTTGTATTTATCAATGCCGGTAATGTAATAAAATTGTAAAAGGCCTTCAAAGCAGGACATCATCTCATAAGCCTTAACAACGGGAAAATCGTGAGGGGATACATTATTATAAGCAAGCTCAATAAGATTATCAGAAAGTATAAATCCTGTAGAGATAATATATTCAGCAAATTCGAAGTATTTTTTGTTGCCTGTTAAGCGGTAAAGACGAACAATCGGCTCTAAAATTGAGCAGGAGTTAAGACCTTCCCAATGTTTTGCGCATCTGCGAATATCAAGCTTATCGGCGCCGATACGTGCAATGATGTAATCTGCTTGTCTGCACATTGATGCAATTATCTGTTCGTTAAGCTCATCATCTTTGGAGATTTCCATAAAATACATAAGTCCAAGCAGAACATATTTTCTGCCCCAAAGATCCCAAAAGTTAAACTGTTCTCTTGGTCGGTAGCCGGAAATTCTGCCAAATTCATCTTCTGCGCTTAAAATATCGCGAACGCTGTTTTCAAGAATTTCGTATATTTCTTCGTTGCCGGTGTATCTTGTAACCATTGAGCCGCCGCGCATCATTTTGCCCCAAAATTCGCTTCTCCAGGTAACGTACCAGTCACCTCTGCCATCATCTTGAACGCGGAAAATATCTACGAAGTTTTTCCAAAGCGCAACGTCATAAAGCTGATTTCTTTCAATAAAATCAACCGCATCTTTAAGGGTGTTTTCAAAAAACAAATTAAGCTCATTGGTTTTCGTGAAGGTTTTTAAATCTTTTTCGGGAACAACCTTTTTAACCATAGCAAACAACTCTCCTAAAAAATATAAACAACTTTATTTTTTATATTACATAATTGGTATAAAAAAGTCAATAATTATGTCCTTTTCGTTTTTTGTTTAAATTTGGTGATTAATTATGTTTTTTTGCAACTAAAGAAACCGTCCCCGAAGGCTTAGAATTTAGTACCTTTGATATTACACTTTTGCTGTGGCTGGGCGCCATATTTCTCTTTTGGGTAACCTCTATAATTATTTATAGAAAATTAACTTCCAAAAAGCGTAATATTATGCGAATTTTTTCATTTTTAAATTGTTTTTATTTTACTTTTGTAATGCCTGAAATATTAGTAACCTTTTTGATTGATTTAATTCTCATAGATTCAACAACAGGCTTCCAACCGTTTATTGAATAATATTCATAGTCGAACTCGTCAACGGTTTTTGTTACAGTGAGATTTGAAGCACCGCTATAGGTGTATTCAATGGTGTAATAGTATTGGTGTACACGGTCCTTTGCTTCTATGTCTTGACCGCCCAATAAATAATTATAGTAAACGGTGAAGGAGCCGTTTTTATTATCCTTATAACCTATAATATTGTGGGTGTAGTCTGCAACGTCGCCGGCTGCCATGTAGGGTATGTAGAAATAACCGTTAGAGTAGGTGTGGTTACACCAGAAGAATTCATATTTACCCTGTGCTTTTAATTTTGCAAAGAGGCTGTCGTCAACAACAAACTTGGTTTTTAAGGCTTTAAGCATTACGGCTTCAGGAATTTCAAACATCCAAGTCTCTTTTGAAGTGTTAAGATATTTATTTTCAAGATCATCAAATCCAATTGCGTAGTAGCCCTCTTGCAGCATATAATCAAAATCGGGGGTGCCGTCACCGTTAATTTCAGCGCCTACGTGTCCGCTTGGACCGCCTGCAATACCGGCCGAAACAAGCGATTTTTCTAATATTGCGAGGTTGGATTGACCGCAAACGGTACATTTGCCATTCTTTACAGTGTGCTTTTCGGTAGAAACAACTGCCTTGCAGCTTTCACAAACCTTGTTATGATTTATAGCATCTAATTTTGAACTATCAATGATGTTTTTGCCGGTAGAAGCCGAAACTGCCTTTGTTTTTGCGTGTTTACAAACAACGGTTGTAGAAGTGGTGTTTGTGGGTTTGGAGCTTTCAATCTTTTCGGAAGAATTGTTAGCTTCGCTGGAAGCTTCAGGTGTTTCGTTTTCAAGCTCAACAGTAGTTTTAAGGGTTGCCTTAATCTCAAGCTCTGTTAATTTATCGTTGACAGAAGTGGAAATTTTGTTTAAAATTTCAGTTGCATTAACGGCCTTGTCTGTAACTTCTGTAATTTTAATATCGATAGTTGCGTCAGTGGTTATAAAGTCACCGTCGTTTGCGGCTACAATAAGATTATTAACAACCTCTTCAACCTTTTTGTTTTCAAACGCAACTTTATTTTCAATTGATTTTGCATCAGCGTTTACAGGCTCAACAGCAAGTACAACACCTAAAGCGTCTAAATAAAGTCTAAACTGTGGGTTGATAGTAACCAAAACAACCGAAGCGTAGTTTTCAGGTTTTGAAAATTCTACTGTTTGGTTGGTGTTGGATGTTGTTGCAGATGTAGTGTCGTTTGGAGTTTCGTTGCTACAACCGGCAAAACAAACTACTAATAGCATTGCTGCAAGTAATAAACATAAAAGTTTTTTCATAAAAACCACTCCTAATAAAGTATTCATTTTAATTTTACATAATTGGTATAAAAAAGTCAATAATAATGTATTTTTTGTTGACTATATAGTGATTATTGTTTATAATGTAGAAAAGAACAATGGAAGGGTGTGTTTATAATGTTAAAATACATTTTAAATGCAGATTTGAATAATCCTGTTCATAGTAATTTTGTTGGTAATGCGGCTGTATTTCACGGTTACGCAGGTATGAGTGACCACGAAGATCGTGTTTATACCGAGGAGCAAGCAGAACTTGAGGCAGACCGCGCTGCCGAAATCGGTGTAAAAATTGTCCGTACAATGTACAGAAGATATGCTGAGTACAATGAACAAACAGGCAAATGGAATTTTGATACTCATAATATGAACTGCTTTACACGCTGGTGCGAGCGCCTTTATAAAAGGGGAATTGACGTTGCTATTCAGGCGGGCTGGTGTAACCCAGGCGATATAACCGGAACTGGTTGGAATGACAAAATCCCCGACGGAGCCGAAATGGATCCAAACGAGGCTATGGATAAATACGTAGAATGGATGGTAGAGTCCCTAAAATATTTGATTATTGAAAAAGGTCTTACCAACGTTAAATACGTTTTAATGTTTACCGAACCTCAAGGCAGTCTTATCGGAGTTTTAAAAGGTTATACACACCCTTATGATACTTGGTGCGCCGCTACCGAAGCTATGCATAACGGACTTGTTAAAGCAGGTATTCGTGATTTAGTTAAGCTTGTTGGTCCTAATGAAGGATCCACAACAGATTCCCAAATGTTAAAACATGTTGCCCCAAGAATTAAAGATTATATTGATATTTTCTCAACCCACAATTATCTTTCAGGTTGGGCAAGTGAAGATTCAGGACTTAAAAATGGTGACGGTTGCGTAGTATTTCAATGTGCAGGTGCTAGAATTCAGCAAAATATTATAGTAGAGCCTAATACCGATTATGAGATGAAAATAATCGTTAAAGGTTTTCCAAAAAATGATAAATACATAAGTGGACATATGCTTTTTGGCGCCTTTAATCCAAATGAATTTTTTGAAAAAAATTATATTTCAGCCGGCGGCAGTCCAACTCCAAGAATTAATATTAACTCCACAAAAATGTTGGATGCAGCCTTAATTCCTAAAGATTGGGCAGAGTTCTCTCATACCTTTAATACAGGCGATTTAGAAGAAATTTGCGTTGGCGTTTTTTGTGATATTAAGCAGCCAAATATGGGGGCTTACATAAAGCAAGTTATTGTAACCAAAAAAGGTGATGACAAAAACCTTGTTAAGAACAGTGATTTTTCAGACCCCGATTTCTACTACCCTCGTCCTATTAGAAGCTTTTTTGATAAGTATAAGTGGGGCTGGATTGCAATGGCAAGCCCATACGTTGCTTCAAACGACTATCATGATTGGCATCGTTGGGTAAATACTGCTATGAAGTACCTTCCCGAAGGCAAGGAATTCTGGTTTGACGAATATAACGTTAACGGTGCTTATTTTGACAAGCATTATGACCCATATTACGCAACCAAGCTTGCAACCGCAACCATCTCTCTTATGACTTCAGGCTCTCAGTCAAGTATTATGTGGACTTTGTTTGACCAACAATGGCCAAATAGCCACGAAGAAAATCATGACTGTTGGTATGATGGTGATCACCGTTGGGGCGTTATGCCAAATCTTATGAGAGATACAACCCCTTATCCATCATTCTATTCTACAGGTCTTCTTTTCCGCTATATGGGCGGAGGCGAAGGCACAAAGGTTTATGAGATTAAGGATGGTGAGCCAATTTTTGGCGCCATTACCGTATCACCTGAGGGTAAAATCGGTATTGCTGTTGTAAATACCTTTGATGGTGAACGAGAGTTTGAGCTTAATTTAAGTCAGTCTTTAGGCTCAGTTAAGCTTCAAAAGAGGGTTTATGACCCCGCAACCATTGAACCTAATGCAGAAGCAAAACAACTAGCCCCCGTAGGCGAAATTACAGTTGATAATAAAATTTCTGATACCCTTGCACCTTACTCATTAGTAGTTTATAGTAATATAGATTAATAATAGGGTAGTATTAAAATCAAACTTAAAACCGAAGGCACTATAGAAGGTGACTTCGGTTTTTAAGTTTTTATAAAAGAAAACGGGAGGGCACAGAGACCCTCCCATACAAAGTCTTATAAAACCTTATTTATTAAGTGCTTCGTTAACTGCAACTGCGCAAGCAACAGTCATACCAACCATGGGGTTGTTACCTGCACCGATAAGACCCATCATCTCAACGTGGGCAGGAACAGAAGAAGAACCTGCGAACTGAGCGTCAGAGTGCATACGGCCCATAGTATCGGTCATACCGTAGGAAGCAGGACCGGCAGCCATATTATCGGGATGGAGAGTACGGCCTGTACCGCCACCGGAAGCAACGGAGAAGTATTTTTTACCCTGCTCGATGCATTCCTTTTTGTAGGTACCTGCAACGGGGTGTTGGAAACGGGTGGGGTTGGTGGAGTTACCTGTAATGGAAACGTCAACACCTTCTTTGTGCATGATTGCAACGCCCTCGCGAACGTCATCTGCACCGTAGCAGCGAACCTTTGCGCGTTCGCCGGTAGAATAAGCGGTTTCGTTAACAACCTTTAATTCGCCGGTGTAGTAGTCAAACTGAGTTTGAACGTAGGTGAAACCGTTAATACGAGAAATGATTTGAGCGGCATCCTTACCTAAACCGTTAAGGATAACACGAAGAGGCTCTTTACGAGCTTTGTTTGCACTGTTTGCAAGACCGATAGCGCCTTCAGCAGCAGCAAAGGATTCGTGACCTGCAAGGAATGCAAAGCACTTGGTTTCCTCACGGAGAAGCATAGAGCCGAGGTTTCCGTGGCCAAGACCAACCTTACGGTCATCAGCAACTGAACCGGGGATACAGAAGGACTGTAAACCAAGACCGATTTTTTCAGCAGCTTCAGCAGCGGATTTAACGCCGTCCTTAATAGCAATAGCACAGCCTACAACATATGCCCAAGCGGCATTTTCAAAGCAGATAGGCTGAATACCCTTAACGATATTATAAGCATCAACGCCTGCGTTATCGCAGATTTCTTTAGCCTCTTCAACGGAAGCGATGCCGTGCTTTGCGAGTTCTTCGTTGATTTGTTTAATTCTTCTATCATAACTTTCAAATAAAGCCATTATCGTTTCCCTCCTAATTATTCTTCACGGGGGTCAATGAGCTTTGCAGCGTCATCAACGCGACCGTATTGACCGCTAGCTTTAGCTAAAGCTTCGTTAGCGTCCATACCTTTTTTAATCATATCCATCATTTTGCCAAGGTGAACGAATTTGTAACCAATAATGGTGCCAGCTTCATCAACGGCAACCTTGGTGATGTAGCCTTCAGCAAGCTCTAAGTAACGTGGGCCCTTTGCTTTAGTAGCATAGGTAGTACCGGTTTGTGAACGGAGACCCTTACCAAGATCTTCAAGACCTGCACCAACAGGAAGACCATCTTCAGAGAAAGCGGTCTGAGTACGACCGTAAACGATCTGTAAGAAAAGTTCGCGCATTGCAGTATTGATAGCATCGCAAACAAGGTCGGTATTAAGAGCTTCAAGAAGAGTTTTACCAATAAGAATTTCAGAAGCCATAGCAGCAGAGTGAGTCATACCGGAGCAACCGATAGTTTCAACTAACGCTTCTTCAATAACGCCTTCTTTAACGTTAAGAGTAAGTTTGCAGGTACCTTGTTGAGGAGCGCACCAGCCGATACCGTGGGTAAGACCGGAAATATCCTTAACTTCTTTAACCTGTACCCATTTACCTTCTTCCGGAATGGGGGCGGGACCGTGATAAGCGCCCTTAGCAAGAGGACACATTTGTTCCACTTCATGAGAATAATTCATAAGGGAAACTCCTTTCAATATAATAATTTCAAACTTTAGCTTTAAAAAATTCAAGCTATCATCTCTATTATAAATTCTAATGCACGAAATTGCAAGAAAAAAAGCAACTTTTGTTTAATTTTTAACAAAATGACAATGCACCCCCAATATTGGGGGTGCAAAATGTGAAAATTGGCAGTTAAATTTTAAGATATATAGTAAATTTCGTTAGAGGGAATCTCGTTGCCTAGTAACGAACGCTTTACTTTATAAATAAGCTTGTAATACGCCGTAAGCTTTCTCTTCATTTCATTGCCGCTAATAAAGTCAGCCTTGCAGGATTTTAAAAATTCTTCACCGCAATAATCAGAGTAAATAAGCTCGTGCTTTTTAGCTAAAGAAAGCGTTTCGCTTAAATTAGATGACTTGTTAAGTGAAGCCTCAATCTCACCAAGCAAATATTCAATAGCTTTGGGATTATCCCTTACATAATCACTTCTTGCAACAACACAGTAGTTTACAATCGAAGGATTATTTAACTTTTTAGCAAGCTCATCTGTAAGGTTATATGAAACAAGATTTTCAACCTCGGCTTTTGCCCATGAAGCATCCGAAGATTCAAATAAAGCAAACGAAACATCGCCGTTTGAAATTTTTTCTATAAGCGTGTAGTTGTCTGAAGTGAATTCAAATTTTATTTCTTCAAATGGGTCAATACCGTAAAAGCTTACCAAATATCTTAAAAGATTTTCCATAAGGGTATCGTGTTCGCTAATATAAATTGTTTGACCCTTTAATTCTGAAATATCGGTAATGCTTTTGGTAGATACAAGCTCAAATCCGCCAACCGAAATACCTGCAAGAATTTTAATCTTGGGGTCAGCCTTTTTTTGCAGTTGTGCCGCAAGCTCAACGGGAATAACTGCAATATCCGCGTAATTTAGGGTAATGGAATATCTGGCGCCGCTTGGAAGCAGGGAGATGTTTAATTCATAAATGTATGGGTCGTCCTCACCGTTTTCCTCAATCATATGTGAAAGAAAAGCGGAAGCTGAGTTTTGAACGGTTGCAATGCTTATTTTTGGTGTTCCTTTTTCATTGCAACCCGAAAGGGCTGTAATAAGTAAAGAAATGCATAACAACACAGTCAAAAAACGTTTCATAATATCACCCTTTCAGCATTAGCCAAGATTTTCAATGAACATAAATTCAAACTTATCCTCACCTGAAATTAATTTCTTTTTGTTTTGGCGGAATTCTGTTACAACCTCTTCAAGGTATAACAGCTCATCATCGGTTAGTACTTGATCGCTAAAGCGGTATTTTAAGAACTTGTTCATTAAAATAATGTGCTTTTCGCCCTCAATGACAGTAGACTCAGCCGCAACCCTCTGTGCAAACTCAAGGTAGGGGAGGTGTTCGGTATTAACAATGTTATCAAATCGCAATAAACGAATGTAATACTTGTAAATAGCCGTTACCTTTCTGTTATAGTTGCTAGAAGATATACTCATTTTAAGAAGCCTTAGCCTAATCAACCGTCGTATTACTAAGATGATAAAGGTAAGAAGAAGCAGGATAATAAAGGTAGCTGCAGTTAAACCAACAAATATAAAGAAATATTTAATAATGTTAATTATTATCTGTAAAGGTGTAGCGGGAGTTTCCTCATCCTCTATAAGCTCAAGCTCGGGAACTTCTTCTTCTATGAAGATCATATCAGAATCTTCACTGTCTTCAGGTAAAAGCTCTTCAGGCTGTTCGGGAGCATCTAAGTTTTCATTTGAAATATCAAGCTCATCAATAAGTCTTCCCTCGTAGAAGCCTGTAGTTGCTTCAATGGGGAACCAACCGTAATTGCTTTCGTAAATTTCTATCCAAGCGTGTGCGTTAGCATCTGTAAGCTCGGTAGTCATAGAGCCATCTTCATTTTTGGTGGAGTTTTTAAACTCTTCTTGTTTAATAACATAACCCTCAACATAACGTGTAGGAACATCTGCCATACGAAGCATAATTGCCATAGCAGTTGCAAAGTGAGGAGCATAACCCTTTTTGTTTTCAAGTAAAAGCCAAGAAACAAAATCTTCGCCCTCAGGCACAGCGGGTGTGACTAAAGAATATTTAACATTTGCCTTTAAATATTCTCTAATGCGGTCGGCGATTTCTATATTGGATAACGCCATACCTTCACCATTAAAGCCGTAGCCTGTACCCTGCACAAGACCGTCTACAATTGTTTGAACTTCATTAAGTCCGCTAGGCGCCTTGGTGTAGGTGTATTTAACGTACTTAGTATATTCCTTCCATATAGATGAATATGTTTTTTCGTTGTAGATGTCGCTGGTGTTTACCGTAAACAGTGAGCCTACGTTGGTAAAGGCAGAGTAGGTATATTCAGACTTGTTTTTCGGCTCAATCATATATTCGCCGCTTAAATTAAAGTCATTGTTAATTAAAGGAACGTAGGCAGTGTAAGCGTAGTCCTTTTTACGCCTTAAGTTACTGATGGTAATGTTAGAAATAGAGTTTTTAACAAAAGGATTTCTCTCAGCAATTTCAACAAGAGCTTTACCTTGCATATTTTGAGGATATAAGCCGCTGGACTCAAATACCTCATTTAGCCAAGCATAGTTTGGCTCTATTTCAGCTGCCTCCCAGGATGAACCTGTGTATTCACCGGCAATGTAACCGCGCAAATAGCTTTGATCGGCAAAGTGTGATTGAAGTGTTAGGTAGTGACGGTTTTTAATCTCACGGTCATCAAGCTGGTAAAGCTTACCTTCACGCATACTACCGTCATTATCAGTACCTAAAATATAATCAATCAAATCAGAAACATAGGTCTTAAAATCGCTTCTGAGCTGTTTCATATCCTCAGGACGGCTGTAACCTGCCTTTTCAACAATAAAGTTACCCAAAGCAAAGGTTAAAAAGGTGATGATTGCAACAATCATACCAATAGAAGAAACCAGAGTTTGTTTTCTCTCAGCTGCAGTAGTTTTTGTTTTCTTTTTATCGCTTCTTTTTTTCTTGATTTTTCTTATAAAGGTTGAGCTATGCATAGCAAAAACGCCCATCCAGCCCGAAAGCATAGCCGCAAACCAGAAATGGTTAGGAACCATACCAAAAAGGGCGCCAATCTCAAAAAGAGGGAAGGTAATAAGGAAAATAAAGAAGAAGTTTATCCTTTTAACTGTGAAATAGGTTACGCCATAAACCACTAAAAGACCAACAATAGTAAGCAAAAAGGTTGTATCAAGCTTCATAGCCTCTGAGAAGGTGTAAGAAAGCTCGGGCACAGACCAACGCATATTTTCAGCAATGCCAACCAAAACAAAGTCTCTTACATATTCAAAACCTGATAATGTAAGGTTAAAGAATATAAAGGGTAGCGCAACAATTAATCCAAGCACACCCCAAAGAACATACTTAACTATTTTCTTTTTTATTTGAAGTGCAATATTAACGCCAAGTCCGAAAAGTAATAGCAAAACTAAAAACAAGGCGTTGTGATACTCAACGGAAAACATTGTAGTGAAGCTAAGCATAGCACCAAGACCAATAATTATGGTCAAAATGTAGTTCATTAAGGTTCCCATAATGTAGGAAAGCGCTTTGTTAGCAGTTGTTTTACTTCCGGTGTACTTAAATCTAACGCCTGTATCTAAAGCGGGTTGCTGCTCGGTAACGGTATTGGTAGCTTTTGATTTTATTTTCATATCCAACACCTCCTAAAGCATTATTCCGGCTAAAGAGTCGGTAACCTTATTGGGATTAACTGTAATAAACTGAACGGAACCTGCAGTTCCTTCTGCATTTGCCAGTTCATCGCCAATTTTGAAAACTGAATAGAAGGTAGCAAAAGACATTTCGCCCAAATCGCTAAGCGAAGAAGCATTTTGAAGAGCGGTTACATATGCCACGTGAGAGCATATTGGACGGTCTTTCTTCCAATTTTCCAAAGAGCCGCCTGTTGAATCTAAACCACAGGCAAGCATAAGACCCATTGTTGCAAACATATCATCGGTGTTTTTAATTTCCTCATCAAAAGAGCGAGAGGTTTTTGGGTCAAACCAACAAATGTGATGCACAATTTCAGCTTCGCAAAGGAAGTTGGAAAGATTAAAGGTGGTTTCAATTACAGCATCAATATCACTTAACAGTTTTTCGTTATCTTCAGCGGCGAGCTCAGGAATAATGGTAATACTGTTATTAATAGGTAAGCTGTAATCCTTAACCATAAGTGTATCCTGTTTACTACTTAATTTCCAGTGAATTCTGTTAAGCTTGTCACCGCCAACATAATCACGAATAGCAAAAACCTCTGATGGGTCGTCGCCCTTTTTGGATTTAGAAAATACATCTGAATCCACACCTAAAAGGGTGTTTTGGCGAATATCCATAGAAATCGGTAGTATTTCAGGTAAGAATGTTATTTCGTAGTGCTTGTTGATTTTATACTTAAAACGGAACAAGCGGAAATAATCATACATATAAATATTGTCAAGCGTAACCTTTACAACACCTACATGTTCTGAGTTAATATCAAAACTTGAGGTTTGGTTTGTAAGCGCGTGAAGAGGGAAGGTGATTTCGGTTTTCTCATCTTCGGATGAAAAAGCGCCTTGATATGTAATGGTTGCGCGCATAGTAGGTAACGAAATAAAAGAAAGATTTTTTAAATTAATTTTCACTGAAACAGATTGCCCTTTTACAGTAATGGGGTCGGGCGCCTCGACAGTTATTCTTGTAAAAATTCTTGCAACGGCAAGAAGTAAGAATAAAAACAGAGGTAGGGCAAGGGTTACAATGAACATAAGTAACGACAGCGAATCGACGTACATAATCACAAAAATTCCTGCGATTACTACGAACGCTGCATAAAGTATTCGTATAATTGCCATTATAAAACCTCACATACAAGTTAAATCAAGAAAATTTGGTTTTATTGTTCTTCAATTGCAGGAATTTCAACAGTTTTAAGAATATCATCAATAACATTTTCTACTGTTGTGCCGTTTACTCTGGCTTTAGGACTTAAAATTACACGGTGAGAAGAAGCATCAAGGAAAACTGCTGCAACATCATCGGGAACAACGTAGTTTCTACCCTTAATAAATGCGTATGCTCTGGCAAGGCGGGCGGTTGCAATAGAACCGCGGGGGCTCATACCAAGCTCTAACATTTCGTGATTTCTGGTAGTCTCAGCAAGTTTTGCAATGTAGTGGTAAATATCATCACTTACGTAAACCTGCTCTGCGATTTGCTGCATTTCAACAATATCTTCAGCCGAAGCAACTTCGTTTACAGCCTCTAAAGGATTGCGGTTTTGCTTACCCTTTAAAATAGCGTATTCGCTCTCAACATCGGGATAACCCATAGAAATCTTTACCATAAAACGGTCAAGCTGTGATTCAGGAAGCATTTGAGTACCAATTGAACCAATAGGATTTTGAGTAGCAATAACAATGTAGGGCTTTGGTAACTCACGGGTAATACCGTCGATAGTTACTTTGCCTTCCTCCATAACCTCCAAAAGAGCAGACTGAGTCTTACTTGAGGTACGGTTAATTTCATCAGCAAGGAAGAGATTGCAAATTGCGGCGCCGGGTTTGTATGTAAAGGTATCGGTATCCTTGTTGTATACAGAAAAACCGGTAACATCGGTAGGAAGTACGTCGGGTGTAAACTGTAAACGTTGATGGTTAAGGTTCATAGCTCTTGAGAATGCAAGAGCCATTGTAGTTTTACCAACACCGGGGATGTCATCAAGCAAAACGTGACCTCTAGCTAAGAAGGAAATAAGAAGTCTATCGATAATATCGTTTTTACCTATAATAACCTTTTTTACTTCGTTTGAAATAGCAATTGCTTTTTGTTGAAGTTCATTAAATTTTGTTTGTTCGTTCATAATTTAAACTCCTTTTAAAAATATGTGTATAATTGCACATTATAACAGGAAAAGTGTATCATAAACGTCTAAAAAAATCTAGATGCAATTCAAACAAAATTTATAATCATTTTTATGTATATATACTAAAATAGTTTTGCAAAAAAATCATTATTTTTGATCATTAAAAACAAATAGGTAAAACGAGATGTTGTTTGTTAATAAATTGTTGACATTTGTAGTATTTAGTTGTATATTATATTCTAGAACATTTTATCATTAGGGCAGTATTTTTCTGCTATAATGATTACAGCGAAAGATTTAAAAAAGCGGCTTCAAGCTTTAGTGCCGTAGCTCCCGCGTGTTAGTGTTGCGAGAGGGCTATGAAAAACCCTTTGCGGAGGGCAGTTTGGCAGAGAAACCGCGGGTATCGCGTAGAACTTTAAAAGTTTTCGCGGCACTTTGTGTCCGCAAAGGGAGTTGTAAACAATTGAAAAACGTAGTAGAGCTTAAAAATATTTCAGTCACCTTCGACGAGGAAAAGGTTTTAGATCAAATCGATCTTAAAATCAAAGACAAAGAGTTTGTTACCCTTTTGGGACCTTCGGGTTGCGGTAAAACCACCACCCTTAGGGTTATTGCAGGCTTTGTCAATCCCGATGAGGGTGATGTTTTGTTTGAGGGCGAAAGCATTAACCATTTGCCCCCTCATAAGCGTCAGGTCAATACCATTTTTCAGCGTTATGCGCTATTCCCACACCTTAACGTTTATGAAAATATTGCCTTTGGTCTTAGAGTTAAAAAAACACCCGAGCAGGAGATTAAAAAACAGGTTTCCGATATTTTGAAGCTTGTTAATCTTTCGGGTTATGAAAAACGAGATATTTCAAAGCTTTCGGGCGGTCAGCAGCAGCGTGTTGCTATTGCCAGAGCTATTATAAACCGCCCTAAGGTGCTGCTTCTTGATGAACCTCTTGCCGCTTTGGATTTAAAGCTTCGTAAGGATATGCAGGTAGAGCTTAAAAACATTCAAAAAAGCCTTGGAATAACCTTTGTTTTTGTTACCCACGACCAAGAAGAAGCCCTTGCAATGTCTGATACCGTTGTTGTTATGAATGAGGGTATTATTCAGCAAATCGGAACCCCTCAGGATATTTATAACGAGCCTGAGAATGCTTTTGTAGCAGATTTTATAGGCGAGAGTAATATTTTGGACGGTGTTATGAAAAAAGATTTCCTCGCCGAAATTAACGGCAGAGAATTTGAATGCCTTGATAGCGGCTTCGCCGAGAATGAGAGGGTAGATATAGTTATTCGTCCCGAGGACGTTGATATTGTTTCGCTTGATAAAGGTATGCTTTCAGGTGAGGTTACTTCTGTTACCTTCCTTGGTGTACATTACGAAATCATTGTTGACGTTTGCGGATTTAAGTGGATGATTCAAACTACCGATGAGCATAAAGTAGGGGAAAAGGTAGGCTTATTTATTGAGCCTGACGCTATCCATATTATGAAAAAATCAAAATATTCGGGTATGTACGGTGACTACAGTACCTTTAGTGATGAAATTGAACACCTTTCCGATTTAGAAGAGGAAGAATAAAATTAACTTAATTTTCAAACGCGACAAAGTCGCTGACAATGATTGTTGTTTGTCGAAACGCTTGAAAGCGCTTCGACAAGCCACTTTTTAAGCGGATATAGCAAAATTAAATTCTATGATTTAATTTTGCTGGGCATTCATTGCAATGGGTATGGACAAATTTTCAAAGAAAATTTGTCGCAAAATCAAAGATTTTGTGTCGAAACAAGTTTGTTTCGACTAACCATAACCATTATAGCGAGGCGGCTGCCTCTGACAGTTTCGCCGTATGGCGAATTTAAGTTCATAGTTTTTAAGGGAGGGCGGATAGTTGAAAAATACCAGCGTTAAAAATATAAAACAAAAAAATTACAATCCTATAATCTGCACACCTTATACGGTGTGGTCGATTATATTCATAATAGTACCTCTTTTTATGGTAGCGTATTACGCATTTACCGATAAAACAGGGGCTTTTACTCTTGCAAATATTTTAGAGCTTCCAAGGTATGCCAAAACCTTTGGTATTTCTCTTTTATATTCGGTAGAGGCAACAATAATTTGTCTAATAATTGCCTATCCGCTTGCTTATTTTATGTCTAATATGAAGGCTAGCGCAAAAAGAATGTTAAGTATGCTAATTATGGTGCCAATGTGGATGAACTTCCTTATTCGTACATATTCTTGGATAACCATTTTAGCCCGCACAGGCATTATAAATACCCTTTTAGAAAAGATTGGTATTGGACCCTTAAAGCTCATAAATACCCCCGGCGCTATTATATTGGGTATGGTGTATAACTTTTTACCCTATATGATTTTACCTATTTATACCTCAATGCTAAAGCTTGACCATTCCCTTTTAGAGGCGGCTGATGATTTAGGCGCATCCCCCTTTACAAGACTTCGCAAGGTTATTTTACCGCTCACAATGCCTGGCGTGATTTCGGGCATTACAATGGTTTTTGTGCCTTGTGTAAGCACCTTCTATATTTCGCAAAAGCTTGGCGGCGGCAAAACAATGCTTATTGGTGACGTTATAGAAATGCAGTTCCAGTCGGCTTATAATTATAATTTAGGCGCTTCAATTTCTCTTGTTCTTATGGTGCTTATTTTAATAAGCCTTGCCGTAATGAATCACTTTGCCGATAAGGATGATGAAGAGGGAGGCGGACTTATCATATGAAAATCTTTTCAAAAATCTACACCGCCCTTATTATGGTGTTTTTGTACGCCCCAATAGCGGTAATGATAGTTTTTTCATTCAACTCTGCCAGAAGCACTTCCGTCTTTGGAGGTTTTTCGCTTAAATGGTATGGTGAGCTTTTACACGACAGCTCCACAATTGAAGCACTTAAAAACACCCTCATTTTAGCGGTTGCGTCATCGGTTATCGCTACCATTTTGGGTACGCTTAGCGCGGTTGGTATTTTCCAAATGAAACGCCGCTTTGTCAGAGCGTCAATAATGACTGCAACAAATATTCCTATGATGAATCCCGATATCGTTACGGGTATTTCACTTATGCTTCTTTTTGTTTTTGTTGGCAGATTAGTAGGCGCAGAGGATGTTTTGGGCTTTGGGACAATGCTTATTGCGCACGTTACATTCAATTTGCCTTATGTTATTCTTTCTGTATTGCCAAAGCTCAGGCAAACCGACCCACACCTTTCAGAAGCGGCAAGAGATTTAGGCTGCACACCGCTTCAATCCTTCTTTAAGGTTGTTTTTCCGTCAATCGCATCGGGTGTGTTTACAGGTATGATAATGGCGTTTACATTATCTTTAGATGATTTTGTTATAAGCTATTTCACAACGGGTCCCGATTTTCAAACCCTACCAATAAAAATATTTTCTATGACTAAAAGGCGTGTTACACCCGATATGTACGCCCTTTCAACCCTTATATTTTTAAGCGTTCTTATTCTGCTGATTTTAATAAATATAGCACAAGCACGCAGTGAAAAGAAAAAGGAGGCGGCAAAGCGATGAAAATAAAAGCATTTGCAGCTGTTGCCCTTACTTTAATTTTGGCTTTTTCTCTTTGCGCTTGTAGTGAGAAAAATCAAAGCGGAGTAGACGTTGATATTGATATGTCTGAGGATGAAGCTGAAATTGAGTATGAGGGCGAATACTCAAAGGAGCTCGTAGGTACCACGATTAACGTGTTTAATTGGGGAGAATACATTCCTGATGGTACCGAGGGCTCCCTCGACATTAATAAGGCTTTTACCGAGCTTACAGGCATAAAAATCAATTACACAACCTATGAAAGCAACGAATCTATGTATTCAAAGCTTAAGGGCGGCGGAGTTTCTTATGATATTATAATCCCTTCGGATTATATGATTGAGCGAATGAAAAAGGAAGATATGCTTCAAAAGATAGATACTTCCTCTCTTTCAAACTACAAATATATAGCAGAGCGTTATAAAGACCTTTATTTTGATGAAAAAAACGAATATTCCGTACCTTATTGCGTTGGTATGGTAGGCCTTATTTATAATAGCGCTATGATTAGCGAAAAGCCCGATAGCTGGGGCGCAATGTGGGATAAACGCTATAACGACAACATTTTGAATTTTAATAATCCTCGTGATGCCTTTGCCGTTGCACAGCTTTATATGGGTTATGACCTTAACTCTTCAGACTATTCTCAGTGGGACAGCGCGGCAGAAAAACTAAAGGAACAAAAGTCAATTTTGCAGTCCTATGTTATGGATGAAATTTTTCAAAAAATGGAGGATGGCGAAGCCGCAATAGCCCCTTATTATGCAGGTGACTTTTTGCTTATGAAGGATAATAACTCTGATTTGGAGTTTGTTTACCCTAAAGAGGGTGTTAATATTTTTGTGGATTCTATTTGTATTCCCAAAAGCAGCAAAAATTATAAAGCTGCTATGATGTATATTAATTTCCTTTTAGAGCCTGAAATTGCACTCGAGGTTGCAGAGTATGTTATGTACGCTTCCCCTCATACAGGCGTTATAGAAAATGATGATTATTCATTAAAGGATAACGAATATCTTTATCCAAGTGAGGAAAATTATCCTAGGGTTCAGTATTTTCACGATATTCCCGAAAAAACACGTATGTATTATGAACGCTTGTGGGAAGACGTAAAACTTTATTGATTTATTCTAGGGGCGATTTTATGAAAATCAAGGTAATTTTAACAGGTGGCACAATCGGTAGTGTTTATAGTGATGGATATATAACACCAAACTTGTCCAACGAGTGTGTCTTGGTTAAAAATTATAAAAATAATCATAACAGCGATACCGAGTTTGTTGTAGAAAAGCCTTATACAATCCTTAGCGAAAACCTTTCGGGGGATATATTAAATAATCTAATAGGTGAGCTAAAAAAATCCTTAAATGAAGACTGTGACGGTATAATAGTTGCCCACGGCACCGATACCTTGCAGTATTCGGCGGTAGCCGCAAGCTATTGCCTTGGAAGTGAAACAAAACCGGTTATGTTTGTTTCGGCAAATTATCCTTTGGAAAATCCGCTTTCAAACGGTAATATAAATTTTGAAGCGGCGGTTGAGTTTATCGTTCAAGGAATTAGCAATGGCGTATTTGTAAGCTATTCCAACGATTTAAAAACTGCACAGTTCCATAATCCTGTAAGACTTCTTCGCCATGCCGAATATGACCATAAGGTTTTTAGTCTTGGCGGGGAATACGCTAGCTTTGAAAACGGAATAATAACCCTTAATGAAAGCTATGATGAGCAACCTGCAATTAAGCCCTGCAATAAAACTTTTTCTAACACCTATGGAATTTTAAATGTTACGGTAGCCCCATTTGAAGAATACAACTATTCGTTAGAGGGAATAAAGGCTGTTATTTTCACTCCATACCATTCAGGCACCCTTAATACTGCTTCGAAAAAGCTTAAAGAATATTCAAAAAGAGCCAATGAAAAATCCGTGAAAATGTATGTAACGGGAGTTGTAAATGGTGGGGAATATGCAAGTATGAAAGAATATTCTGAGTTAAATATTATACCTGTTTATAACACACCGTCTATTGCATTAGCTGTAAAGCTGTGGCTTGATAAATAAAAAACTAATAGATTAAAATAAAAAAGGGGCTGTTTTTTACAGCCCCTTTAAATACATAAAGACTTATTCAACATCTGTTTTTTGCAAGAATAAAACACCAAGGGTATTTCTTCCGCAGTGAACCGAAACGGTTGCGCCCGCTCTGGTAATATGCAGTTCTTTAGGATTAAGCTTTTCTTTAACAATGTCAACAACGCTGTCTACGATTTCACTATCACAACCTGCGTGGGTTACAAAAACGTGGTCGGTTACTATGTTATCTAAATTCTCAAGACGCTCTAATGCGTATGTTTTTAAAACCTCACTATATTTGCCTCTGTATTTTTTAGAAACGCCCATAGAACCGTTTTTAACCTCAATACAGGGCTTAAGCTTTAAAAGGTTTGCACCAAGTGCGGCTACCGCAGAGCAACGGCCACCCTTGTGAAGGTATTCCAAGCTAT
Organism: Clostridia bacterium; assembly: GCA_017436225.1. Classification (GTDB taxonomy): domain Bacteria; phylum Bacillota; class Clostridia; order Oscillospirales; family Acutalibacteraceae; genus UMGS1279. The sequence goes on from JAFSDM010000022.1 coordinate 34,767, forward strand.
CAATAACAAAGGAAGCATTTACCTTTGTTTTAAGCTCTTCAATCTTTTCTTTGATCTCTGCGGCAGAAAGACCTTTCTCTGCCATTTCAGCGGCGGCAATAATTAAAAGTCCAACACCTGTAGAGAGGTTTGCGCTATCAATAACATAAACGTTATCAAATTCTTCAGCGGCAAGATTAGCGGCGTGATTATTAACTGACATTGTAGAGCTGATTGTGAAGAATAAAATCTCTTCGGCGTTTTCTAACTGCTTTTCAAAAAATTCCATATGCTCTGCCATATTGGTAGCAGAGGTCTTGGGAAGTGTACCTGTACGCTCGTGAAAGGCGTAAAGGTCATCGGGGGTAACTTCAACGCCGTCAATAAGTGACTCATCGCCTAAGGTAATACGAAAAGGATTTAAAATAATATCGTAACGCTCGCAAAGCGCTGTACCTAAATCACAGCTACTGTCACTGCAAATTTGAATTTTCTTTTTAGACATTAAATTTTTCCTCCAAATAACAATAATAACATAACTCATTATATCATTTTCATATAAAAAAATCAATAAAAATTAATATATTAAAATTTTGTAACTTATTGTAATTGTTTTTTGTTTTACAAATGCGAAAAAATGTGGTAAAATAAGTTAGTAAATTTTTTAAGAAAGGAGTGTTTTAAATGTCGGCAAATCAAGGCTTGTTTAAAAATAAAATATTTTTAATAACTCTGTCTTTTTTACTTGTTATTATTTTAGCTGCGGGAATTTTCGGTATGGAATATTCTTCAGTAGTGTCAGAAAATAATTCTAAAAACAGTCAGATAAATGCTCTTGAATCTGAACTTAATGATCTTTCCTCAAAGAACGCTGAAAATGAATCAAAAATTTCAAATCAGCAAAAAGAGCGCGATGAATTAAATTCAAAAATTAAGCAATTAGAGGATGAAGTATCACGCATAAAGCTGTTGAAGGCTCAAAAAAGCTCTTCTGCTAAGCCTTCAACAAGCAAAACCCCAAGCGGTACTTCCAACAACAATTCTTCCACCAGCGGCCCAAAGGTTTGTTATTTAACCTTTGATGACGGCCCCTCAGATAACACCTTAAAAATATTAGATATTCTAAAAAAGGCTAACGCTAAAGCCACCTTTTTTGTTGTTGGCACCTCTAAGCTTGACTATATAAAAAGAATTCACGCCGAAGGTCATACGGTAGCACTTCACGCAAACAATCACGATTATTCAAAAATTTACAAAAGCGAACAGGCTTATTTTGATGATTTAACTAAGCTTTCTAACAAGGTAAAAAACCTCATAGGTATTGAATCTAAAATAATTCGTTTCCCCGGTGGAAGCAGTAATGCGGTAAGCCGAAAGTATAACAAGGGAATAATGACAAGGCTTACCAAACAGGTTCAACAAAAGGGTTATGTATATGTAGATTGGAATGTAGACTCAACCGATGCTTCGGGAAACAACATTTCAAAAGCAAGAATATTAAGCAGTGTTAAAAATAATTGCAAGGGTAAAAGCAATATTTGTATTCTTATGCACGATACCGCAGCAAAGAAAACAACTGTAGATGCCTTACCCGAAATGATAAGCTATTTAAAAGCGCAAGGTTATCGCTTTGATGCGCTAACAACCTCAAGTCCAATTTTCCATCACGGATTAAATAACTAAAAAAGCTCATTATACCAACCAGAGTATAATGAGTATTTTTTTACCCCAACAATTAGAAAAGAACCTTTTTGAAAGAAATACCGCCTGTGGCATTCGCCACAGGCGGTGAAATTATTTATGATTTGTAAGACTCTTTAATTAGTCCTCTTTAGGAGCATAAAGAGCAACAAGTCTTTCAAGATGCTCTCTCTTAGCCTTTGCAGTTTCAGCTGCTTTATCAAACAACTCATTTGCACGCTCAGGGAAGGAGCGGGTAAGTGAAGAGTAACGAGCCTCGTTAAGGATGAACTCTTTGTAATCTGCAGTTGCAGGCTTGCTGTCAAGAGTGAAGGGGTTCTTGCCTTCTGCTTTAAGTGCAGGATTGAAACGGAACATATCCCAGTATCCGCAAGCAACAGCCTTCTTCATTTCGTTCTGGCAGTTAACCATACCACCCTTAATAGAGTGCATTTCGCAAGGTGAATAGCAGATAACAATAGAAGGACCATTATAAGCTTCAGCCTCTTTAATAGCCTTTAAGGTCTGATTCATATCAGCGCCCATAGCAACCTGTGCTACATATACATAACCGTAAGACATAGCAATTTCAGAAAGACTCTTTTTATTGACAGCCTTACCTGCAGCAGCGAACTGAGCAACCTGACCAATCTTAGAAGCCTTAGAAGCCTGACCGCCGGTGTTAGAGTAAACCTCAGTATCGAATACCATAATGTTTACGTTTTCGCCGGTAGCAAGAACGTGGTCAACACCGCCGAAGCCGATATCGTATGCCCAACCGTCACCACCGAAGATCCAAATAGACTTCTTAGCAAGGAATTCTTTCTTAGCAAGAACTTCAGAAGCTACAGGGCAACCTGCCTCGGCAGCTTTTTCAAGCTCAGCAACAAGAGCAGCAGTAGCGGCAGTGTTCTTGTTGGTATCTTCAGCAGTTGCGAAGAATTCATCAGCAGCAGCCTTAAACTCAGCAGAAGCCTTGTCAGACTCAGCCATTTCTTTAACTTGAGCCATAAGACCATCTCTGATAGCCTTTTGACCAAGGTACATACCGTAACCGTGCTCAGCGTTATCCTCGAAGAGTGAGTTAGCCCAAGCAGGACCGTGACCGTTAGCGTCTACGGTGTAGGGAGAAGTAGCAGCAGGACCGCCCCAGATAGAAGAACAACCTGTTGCGTTAGAGATGTACATTCTGTCACCGAAGAGCTGGGTAACAAGACGAGCGTATGCGGTTTCTGCACAACCTGCGCAAGAGCCGGAGAACTCGAGAAGAGGTTTCTTGTACTGAGAAGCGATTAAGTTTGTATCGCCTGCAACTCCATCCTTTTCGGTAACGTTAGCAACACAGTAATCAAATACTTTTTGCTCAGCAAGTTGAGATTCCTGAGGAACCATCTTAAGAGATTTGGTGGGACACTCGCCAACGCAAACGCCGCAACCCATACAATCAAGAGGAGATACGGTCATAGTATAAGCGTAGCCCTTATTAGTAGCAAGCTTTTCCTTAGTAGCAACCTTAAGGTTTTCAGGAGCAGCAGCCTTTTCAGCCTCAGAAAGAGCAAAAGGACGGATGGTTGCGTGAGGACAAACAAATGCGCACTTGTTACAACCAATACAGGTTTCGTTGTTCCATTCGGGAACCATAACGGCAACGCCGCGTTTCTCATATGCAGAAGCGCCGTGCTCGAAGGTACCGTCAGCGTGATCTAAGAAAGCAGAAACAGGTAATGAATCACCGTTCATAAGACCAACGGGCTTCATAATGTTATCAACCATCTTAACAAGCTTATCTGCGCCAACAGAAGCGGTAGCAGTAGCATCATCAGTAGCGTTTGCCCAATCAGCGGGAACGTCAATCTTAACAAATGCGGTAGCACCTGCGTCGATTGCCTTTTCGTTCATTTCAACGATTTCTTTACCCTTCTTCATGAACTTCTGAGCTTTTTCTTTCATATAGCCGATTGCTTCCTCAGCAGGAAGAACCTTAGAAAGAGCGAAGAATGCAGACTGTAAAACGGTGTTGGTACGTTTGCCAAGACCAATTTCAGCAGCAAGGTCAATAGCGTTAACGGTGTAAAGCTGAACGTTATTCTTAGCGATGTAACGCTTTGCTTCAGCAGGCATATGCTCGTTGAGCTCCTCAGGAGACCACTGGCAGTTGATAAGGAATACACCGCCGGGCTTAACGTCATTAACCATCTTGTAACCCTTGATTACATAAGATGGGTTGTGACAAGCAACGAAGTCTGCTTTATTGATGTAGTATGGGCTCTTAATAGGCTTATCACCAAATCTTAAGTGAGAGATAGTGATACCGCCGGTTTTCTTAGAGTCATACTGGAAGTATGCCTGAACATATTTATCGGTGTGGTCACCAATGATTTTAATAGAGTCTTTGTTAGCACCAACGGTACCGTCACCACCAAGACCCCAGAATTTGCACTCGATGGTGCCTTCTGCAGCAGTGTTGGGAGCTTCTTCTTCATCAAGAGAAAGACCGGTAACGTCATCGTTAATACCAAGAGTAAACTGAGCTTTAGGAGCATCCTTAGAAAGCTCTTTGTAAATAGCAAAAATGCTTGAAGGAGGAGTGTCCTTAGAACCAAGACCGTAACGACCACCGGTAACGGTGTCAATCTTTCTGCCGGTCTTAGCAAGAGCAGCAACAACGTCTAAGTATAAAGGCTCACCTAAAGAACCGGGCTCTTTAGTTCTGTCAAGAACAGCAATCTTCTTAACAGTTTCAGGAATAGCTTCAACAAGCTTTTCAGCAGAGAAAGGACGATAAAGACGAACCTTTACAAGACCTACCTTTTCGCCTGCTGCTACCATGTAATCGATAACTTCTTCTGCAACGTCGCAGATAGAACCCATAGCGATAATGATTTTTTCTGCATCAGGTGCACCGTAGTAGTTAAAGAGCTTGTAGTCAGTGCCAAGCTTAGCATTAACCTTATTCATATACTCTTCAACAATACCGGGAACTGCATCATAGTATTTGTTGCAAGCCTCACGATGCTGGAAGAAGATATCACCGTTTTCGTGAGAACCACGCATTACAGGATGCTCAGGATTAAGAGCGCGTTTGCGGAATGCAGCAACCGCATCCATATCGCACATTTCTTTAAGATCATCAAAATCCCAAACTTCAATCTTCTGAAGCTCATGAGAAGTACGGAAACCATCAAAGAAGTTAAGGAAAGGAACACGAGATTTAATAGTAGCAAGGTGAGCTACTGCACCAAGGTCCATAACTTCCTGAGTGTTGGTTTCAGCAAGCATAGCAAAACCGGTTTGACGGCAAGCATAAACGTCAGAATGATCACCGAAAATGTTAAGAGCGTGAGAAGCTACGCAACGAGCAGATACGTGGAATACGCTGGGGAGTAACTCACCGGCGATTTTGTACATATTGGGGATCATAAGTAAAAGACCCTGAGAAGCGGTATAGGTGGTGGTAAGAGCACCGGCGTTAAGAGAGCCGTGAACTGTACCTGCAGCACCTGCTTCGGACTGCATTTCGGAAACCTTTACAGTTGTACCGAAAATGTTTTTAAGACCCTGTGCAGACCATTGGTCAACGTAGTCGGCCATAGGGCTGGAAGGGGTGATGGGGTAAATACCTGCAACTTCAGTAAACGCATAGGATACGTGAGCAGCAGCGTTGTTACCGTCCATCGTTTTCATTTTTCTTGCCATGGACTTTATCCTCCTTAAAATTATAGGCTTGTCCTCATAAAAGAAAGCCTTTAAAAATGAAGTAAAATCATAAAATGGGCATAAAAACCCATAACATAATTTTCTACATTATATAATAACACTTATTGCGCAAAAAGTAAATAGCAAAAATGTAAAAAAATCATGGAAAAAAGCGAGAAAATTATAAGATTGATAAATATTTAACAAATTTAAACCTTAAATACAAATATACAAACCAAATTTATAGATAAAACTGTTGACAAATAGCTAAAAAAAATGTATTATACTATCTGTATGATTGGAATATAATGTATTTCGGTCATATAATAATCGCCCATAGGGCTAAAAAGAATAGGAGTATTTTAAAAATGGATGACCCCGAACCTGCCAACGTGATTTTTCAATTGCTTTTATTGTTGGTACTGATTTTACTTAATGCATTCTTTGCAATGAGTGAAATTGCAATTATTTCGCTTAATGACACTAAAATTAAGAAAATGGCTGAGGATGGCGATAAGCAAGCTATTAAAATTTTGAAGCTTACAGAAAATCCTTCAAACTTTCTTTCCACCATTCAGCTTGGCGTTACCCTTGCAGGATTTTTAACCTCTGCATCGGCTGCCGAAAGCTTTGCCGACCCACTTACAGCTTCTTTGTCGGGCTGGTTGAACATATCGGCAAATAGCAGTATGTACGGTGTTATAAGCGGTGTTTCTATGGTGCTTATTACCGTTGCTATTTCTTATTTTTCTCTTGTATTAGGTGAACTTGCCCCTAAAAGAATTGCTATGCAAAAGTGTGAAGCAATTTCCTTTAAGGTTGTTGGTGTTTTACTTTTTGTAAGAGCACTCACACGACCATTTATTAAAATTCTTTCGGTTTCAACTAATCTTGTTGTAAGAATGTTAGGCTTTGATCCTAACGCTAGTGAAGAGGTTGTTACCGAGGAAGAAATCCGTATGCTTGTAGATGCGGGTGAAGAAAAGGGCGTAATTGAAGAAAGTCAAAAAGAAATGATAAATAACATCTTCGATTTTGATGACGTTCCCGTAAGCGATGTTATGACCCATCGCACTGAGATTGAAGCGGTAGAAATCACCGATAAGATTGAAGATGTTGTAAAGCTTAGTTGCGAAAATGGTTATTCCCGTATTCCGGTCTATGAAGATGAGCTTGATAACATTCGCGGTATAATCTACGTTAAGGACTTGCTTCCCTTTGTTGGTAAAACAATTCCAAGCGGTAAAAAGCTTGCTAAACTTATGCGTGAAGCAGAGTTTGTTCCCGAATCCAAGCGTTGCGGTGATTTATTTACAGAAATGACCGAAAAACGTGTGCAAATGATGTTTGTTGTAGATGAATACGGCGCAGTTACAGGTCTTGTTACTATTGAAGACTTACTTGAATCTATTGTTGGTAATATTCAGGACGAGTATGATGATGAAGAAGAGGATATCGTTCAGCTTGATGATAAAACCTTTAACTTTGACGGTACAACCGATATTGAAGAGGTTGAAGAAACCCTGGATATAAAAATTCCCGAAGGTGAGTATGATACCTTGGGCGGACTTATAATGTCCGAGCTTGGTAGAATGCCCGAGGAAAATGATGAAATCATTTGTGAGGGCTATAAGTTCATTGTTGAAGAAATGGATGAACGCCGTATAGACCGAGTAAGGATAGAAAAGCTTCCCGAAGAGGATGAAGAGTCCAAAGAGGACAATGATTAATTAAAACCAATAAAAATGTTCGGCTGTCTTGCCTAGCAAGGCAGCCGAATTTATAAAGTAGGTGACTGAGATTAAAATCGGTAATATAGAGTTTAGTGGCTTTGCCGCTTTAGCCCCTATGGCGGGTGTGGCAGACAGAGCCATGAGAGAAATGTGTATTTCTCACGGTGCCGCCTTTTCGGTAGGTGAGCTTACAAGCTCTAAAGGGGTAAGTATGGGGGATAAAAAGTCCAAAACCCTGCTTTCCTGTAACGATGCCGAGCGCCCAATGGCTTCGCAAATTTTCGGCGGAGATCCTATAACAATGGCTGAAGCCGCGAAGGTTGCCGAGGAATTTAATCCCGATTTTATAGATATAAATATGGGGTGCCCTGCGCCAAAGGTTATAAGCTCGGGCGGTGGCTCGGCAATTCTTAAAAATCCCGAACTTGCAGGCGAGATAGTAAATGCCGTTGTAAACGCCGTTTCTATTCCCCTAACTGTTAAAATTCGTTCAGGTTGGGACACCGACAGCATTAATGCGGTAGAAGTTGCAAAAATTGTTGAGCAGGCAGGCGCCGCCGCTATAACTGTACACGGCAGAACAAGAGCGCAAATGTATGCACCATCGGCCGATTGGGGGATTATAAAAGCTGTTAAGGATGCCGTAAAAATCCCCGTAATCGGTAATGGAGATATTGTTACTGCTTTGGATGCCGCAAAAATGTATGAGCAAACGGGCTGTGACCTTGTAATGGTTGGCAGAGGAGCAATGGGCAGACCTTGGATATTCAGCCAAATAAATGCCTATCTTGGTAGTGAGCAAATGTTGCCCGACCCACCACTTTCACAAAAAATGCTAACCTTAATTAAGCAAATAGAACTTATGAATAAATATAAAGACCCCCATAACGCAATGCTGGAAGCAAGAAAGCATACCGCTTGGTATATGTACGGACTTCGCGGCGCCGCCAATCTTCGCAAAATGTGTGCCACCATAACCACTATGGATGATGTGATAAATATTGCAAAAGCGGCAATGCAGGAGAATGAGGAAAATAATTTAACATTTGTGTAGTTTGCGTGAAAAAAGAATGTTTTTAAACTACAATTTATCTAAATAACAATAAAAATGCTATGGAGAAATTTTCCCATAGCATTTTTCCTTTTTGAGTAATTTGGAATTTGGTTTAAAATTCATATTTTGTTTTATGCGCTTGTATTAAAGACCTATCATCAAAATAATTGATTTTCATAGCACACTTGACCTCATCTAGTGTTTCTATTGCAAGAGTTCGGGCGTTTTCACTACCTGCTTTTAAAATATCATACACAGCGGAAATATCTTTTTCATACTCTTTTCTTTTTGCTCTTATAGGCTCTAATTCGCTTTGGATAATATTATTTAAAAACTTTTTGATTTTCACATCACCGAGTCCGCCCCTTGTGTAATGCTCTTTTAATTCCTCTAAATTGTTGTATTCGGGTAAAAACTGCTCAAAATGTTTGTCTTGGCAAAAAGCATCCAAATAAGTAAATACAGTATTCCCCTCAATATGACCTGGGTCAGAAACTTGTATATGGAGAGGGTCTGTAAACATACTCATAATTTTTTGTCGTATTTCTTCGGGTGTATCTGCTAAATATATGCAATTACCAAGAGATTTACTCATTTTTGCCTTTCCATCTATTCCAGGTAATCTCATACATACACTGTTTTCTGGTAATAATGCTTCGGGTTCAATTAAAGTTTCACTATAAATAGAGTTGAATTTTCTAACAATTTCTTTGGTTTGTTCAATCATTGGTAATTGGTCTTCACCAACTGGCACTGTTGTTGCCTTAAATGCCGTAATGTCTGCCGCCTGACTTATTGGATAGCAAAAGAAACCAGCGGGGATGTTTGATTCGAAATTTCTTAACTGAATTTCTGCCTTTACGGTGGGGTTGCGGTGCAACCTTGCCACACTAACTAAATTCATATAATAAAAGGTAAATTCCGTTAATTCAGGTATTTGGGACTGAATAAATAGTGTAGATACATTAGGGTCAAGACCTACCGACAAATAATCTAATGCTACCTCTATAATATTTTGACGTATCTTTTCAGGATTATCAAAATTATCTGTCAATGCTTGGGCATCTGCTATCATTATTAGAATTTTTTCATATTCGCCCGAATTTTGCAATTCCACTCTTCTTTTTAAGGAACCTACATAATGACCCAAATGTAATCTTCCTGTTGGTCTATCTCCTGTTAATATAATTTTACTCATATTAAATCTCTCCTTTAAAATAAATAAAAAAACTCCTGCCCCAAAAGGACAGAAGTTATAATTTCTGTATGCCACCTATTGAGTTCCGTACTAACATACGGTTCCTGTGTTACGGTCAGGATTATCCGTCAACAACTACTCACTTTGAAAGTTTTCGGGTTGCCCTCATAAGTCCATTCACTATAACTTGAATTATTGCTATCACACCACCAGCAACTCTCTGCGAATTCGTTGTTATAACTACTACTCTTAATCAACGGTTTATTCTATTTAATTTTATTATACAATGTTTTAATATTTTCTATAGATGCCTTTAAAACATCTTCGGTGCTAATGCCCTTTATTTCTGCAACCTTTTGCGCAGTGAAATATATTAAATCACTTCTACATCTTTTACCTCTGAAAGGCTCGGGGGAAAGGTAGGGGGCGTCGGTTTCAAGCAGAAGTCTGTCAAGCGGTAAATCCTTTACAACTGTGGCAAGCTTTCGTGCGTTTTTAAAGGTAACAACACCGCCCACACCAATGTACATACCAAGCTTTAAAACTTCCTTTGCCATTTCATTACTGCCCGAAAAACAGTGTAAAACTCCCTTTGGTTTATGCTTTTTGAGTATCTCCAAAGTGTCGTTATGGGCTTCACGGTCGTGAATTATAACCGGTAAATTAACTTGTTTGGCAAAATCAAGCTGAGCTTCAAACCACTGCTTTTGAACATCGGCAGGGTGAGTGTCCCAGTGGTAGTCGATACCGATTTCTCCAATGGCAACCGTCTTTGGGTGAGATAACAAAGGCAATAATTTTTCGGGCGAAAAAATTTCGCCATTATACAAATCTTCGGGATGCACACCAACGGCAGAGTAGAAAATATCATAATTTTCTGAAAGCTCGACTATTTTTGCCGAGCTTTCATAGTTTACACCATTATTTATAACTCCTACCACGCCGTTTTCTTTCATTTCAGCCACAACGGCGGATAAATCCTCTTTAAAGGCTGTATCATCAAAATGGGCGTGGGAGTCAAAAATCGGTAGTTTGTTAGGGTTAATAGTTATATCCATTATCTTATTTTAGAACCTGCGGGAATATCATCAAGGAAAATAACCCTTACATCATTTTCGCCTGCATCGGCGGCAAGAATCATACCCTGACTTTCTACACCGCAAAGGGTGGCGGGCTTAAGGTTAGAAACAACAATAACGGTTTTTCCAACAAGCTCTTCGGGCTTGTACCAAAGGGCAATACCCGATGCAACCGTTCTTGTTACTCCGCTACCATCGTCAAGGGTGAGTTTAAGAAGTTTCTTTGCCTTTTTAACGGGTTCACAGGTTAAAATCTTAGCGGCTTTAAGCTCAACCTTAGCAAAATCATCAATGGAAATTTGCTCCATAGTTACAACATTTTCTTTTTTGGCTTCTTCCATTTGCTTCTTAGATTCCTCTTCCATTTCGGCAAGTACCTTTTCGGTATCAATTCTTGCAAAAAGTGCCTCGGGAGTAGCAACTGCATAGCCATCATAGAGACCAAATTTTAAATCCTTTAAATCAATATCGTTCATAATACCAAGCTGTGAACGCATCTTCTCACAGGTTTCGGGAATGATGGGGTAGAGCAGAATGCTAAGAAGTCTAATGCACTCTAAAAGATTGTAAAGCACACCTTCAAGGCGGTTTTGCATTGCTTCATCCTTAGCCAAAACCCAAGGAGTAGTTTCGTCAATATACTTGTTGCAACGCTTTGCAAGGTTAATAATTTCATTAACTGCCTCGGCGTTGTGGTATTTATCCATAAGCTCGTAATAGCGGGTAACGGTTTTAGCGGCGGTTTCAACCAAATCATTGTCAAATTCGCCCTCTAAAGCTTTGCGGAAAACCTTGCCCTCAAAATACTTATTAGTCATTGCAATACTGCGGTTTACAAGATTGCCAAGAGTATTTGCAAGGTCGGTATTGTATTTGTTTATAAATGCTTCATGGGTGATGTTACCGTCCTGAGCAAAGGGGATTTCGCTAAGCAAATAGTAGCGAACTGCATCGGTGCCAAAGCGTTTGGCAAGCTCGTCGGCGTAAATAACGTTGCCTTTAGATTTACTCATTTTATCCTCGCCAAAAAGCAACCAAGGATGACCAAGCACCTGCTTGGGTAACGGCTCGCCCAAAGCCATAAGAATAATAGGCCAATAAATAGTGTGGAAACGAACAATATCCTTACCAATAACGTGCAAATCTGCAGGCCAATATTTTTTGTATTGTTCAGAGCTTCCGTCGGGGTCATAGCCAATACCCGTAATGTAGTTTGAAAGAGCGTCTATCCAAACGTAAACAACGTGGTCGGGGTCAAATTCAACGGGAATACCCCATTTAAAGGAGCTGCGAGATACACAAAGGTCGGCAAGACCGGGTTTTAAGAAGTTATTTATCATTTCATTACGGCGGGAATCGGGCTTAATGAAGTCGGGATTTTCCTCATAATACTTCATAAGTCTGTCGCCGTATTTTGAAAGCTTTAAGAAGTAGGAGTCCTCTTTAGAATCTATAACATCTCTGCCACAGTCGGGACATTTGCCGTCTACAAGCTGAGATGGGGTGAAGAATGACTCACAAGGCACACAGTATTTGCCCTCGTAGGTGCTTTTGTAAATGTCACCCTGCTTATAAAGCTTTGTAAAAATCTTTTTAACGGTTTCTTTATGGTAATCATCAGTGGTGCGAATAAATTTATCATAAGTAACGTTCATACAGTTCCAAACCGATTTAATCTGCTCAGAAATTTCGTCAACGTACTGCTGTGGACTAATACCTTTTTTAGCTGCCTTCTCACCGATTTTTTGACCGTGCTCATCAGAGCCTGTCTGGAAAAATACGTCATAACCTTGCATGCGTTTGTAACGCGCAATCATATCGGCAAGAACAATATCGTAGGTGTTGCCAATGTGCGGTTTGCTTGAAGTGTAGGCAATAGCCGTTGTTAAATAAAACTTTTTGTTTTCCATTTTATTATCCTCCTAATGTTTTACAAATGAGTAAAATCATATACTAAAATATTATACCAACTTTTAACTTAGTTTACAAGAGTAAAATGATAAAAACGAAAATTATTTCGGTAAAAAAGCACAATCTTTAAGATTTTCTCAAAGATTGTGCTTTAAAGTTATTTATTTAGTATTTCCTTGATTATATTCAAAAGCATAAGGATCTAACATTTCAAACTTCTCAGGTGGGTTTCCAAGGTCGGGAACCTCCATAACAACGCCGCCCTGCATAGCAGATTCGTGTGCAACAAGACCGGGCATACTGTATCTTGCAACCTCCCAAATGTTTGTGGGAGAAAGTTTACCTGTTGCGGCAGCTTTACAGAAATCATCTACAATAAAGTGGTGTGTGCCGTTGTGGCCGTTTCTAAGATTTCTAAAGCTTTCGGGCAAACGACTTGCATCTTGAATGGGGGACATATCAAAAAATCCTGCGCTGTCGGCAATTTGCTGAAGACCGTCTTCATAGTCCTTTTCAAGAGCGTTCATAACGCCTTCAGGTAAAAGCATTTTACTAACGTCTTTCATTATAACCTTAGTATTGCATTCAGGATTCCAACGGCTGAAAAAGTGCTTTGCTACGGCAAAGGAATAACAACCATCTGTACCGTTGAACTGGGTAATAAAGGTCTCAGGGCACTTCCAACCGATGTTGCGGTTTTCACTAATTCTCATTACACCGCCGTTTGAAAGCTCGGCAACCAAGGTTTCGTTACCAAAAGGATTACCATAAAAGTTTTGACCTTCGGTACCATAAATATCGGTGTCGGTAACGCTCTTGTAACCAAAGCCGCATACCTTTTTAGCATATACACCGGGCAAACAGCTAAGTATCATTGATGTAGAGTGGGTAGGATAGAAGAAGGGTGGAATACCTGCAAACTTTTTCCAATCATCTCCACCGGAGCTTTTAAAGCTACCTTCCATGTTTCTAATATCGTGGTTGTACTGTGCCTCGCCGTAGGTGAATTCACCCATTTCGCCGGATGCGAACTTTTCACGGCAGAAAATTGCGGCGGTGCGGTAGTAACCTGTTTCACCCATTGAATAGGTAAGGCCGGTTTCTTCAACAAGTCTTGCAATTTCTTTGATTTCATCAATAGAAATTGAGCAAGGAACTGCAGAATAAACGTGTTTGCCATTTTTGAGAGCTTCAATAACAAGCGGACCGTGAGAATAACGTTGGGTGAATATAGCAACTGCGTTAATCTCTTCAGATTTCATAGCCTCTTCAAAGCTTTCGATAATCGGAACTTCAAAAACTTCGCTATATTTTTGGGCTCTTTCGGGGATAAGATCACATACAAAAACCTTTTCAACCTCGGGATGAGCCTTAAAAAGTGGAACGAAGTGCTTTGCAAATCTTCCGCAACCAATAAATGCTATTCTTATTTTCTCACTCATTTTAAATTCTCCTTACATTGTTATTAAAAATATTGCTACAAGAGCAATTGTTATGCTGATAATACTTTTGGTATTTAGCCGTTCTTTCATTAAAACTGCCGCCATAACTGCTGAAAGTATAAGATTTGCACCCTGAAGTAATGGGTACATTTGAGATGCGGGAATTGTGCTGGAGGCAATAGTTTTTGAAAGTAAATTGATATATAGAAAAATGCTGTAAATTACGTAAAAAGCAATATATTTTTTGCTCTTTAAAAACGAAGGTTGTTTTTGCGAACCTCGATTTTTTATTGCTAGCCATACTAAAAACTGAACTATGAATGCTATAAAATAGGTGTAAAAGGTGAATTTAGAGGAAACACCTGTAGTTTCTGCGCGATATACCTTTTGCGAAAAATCTGCAAGTGTAGTGCCAAGTCCACCAATAATAAGTGTAATTAAACCAGATAGCGTGATTTTACCTTTAATGGTATTGTTGTAAAGTGACATTATGTATACCGCAACAACAAGTAAAACCATTCCAATAATTTTATAGGTGCTTATTGGTTCGTTATATACAACAAGTCCTAAAATGCCGGTTACAATAGAGCCAAGCATTGTAAAAACACTTAAAAACATATACGCTTCATTTTTATAAGCGTAAAGCCAAGCGACACAAAACATAGAATTGAATATAGCAGAAAAAACGCATATTATAAATTCAGTAAGAGTAAGAGAAAAAGCGCCAAAACCATTTTGGAAAACGACTACAAAAAATCCCAAAACTCCGCATAAAAAACAGCGTATAATATTTACAAAAAGAGCGTCTTTAAAGTATTCAACCTTGGTGCTGGTTAGCTTACCAACGTAACCTTTCGCAAGTCCTGCAAAAAGAGCGAAACTGAGTAATAAATAACCCATAATTATTTACCATCGCCGAAGTCAGGGACATCTAAGGGGATTCCGCCCTGCTTTGCTGATTCGATTGCTACAAGACCGGGAACAGTATAGCGTGCCGCAGCCCAGGCGTTTAAGATTGGTTGTTTTTTATAATATACTGCCTTTAAAAAGTCATCAACAAGGAATTTGTGTGTTCCCATATGACCATTATCAAGACTATCAAATTCCTTGGGCAAGCGGTCAATTTCCTTTTGCTGAATTGGGGAATAGTTATTCCATTGCCACTCACCGTTTGCTACTCTGTTTTTGAAATCGGGAAGGTCTTTATTTGCGGTCATATCAAAGGGGTTTACGTAGTCACTTACGTCGGTTAAATTAACCTTTTCTTTTGGAGCGGTAAAATCTTTTTCAACAAGTATATGTTGGGCGTTACTAAATTCATAGCTTCCTTTTGTTCCATACAGAGAGGAAATATAAGAACTTGGTTTTCCCCAACCAAAGCCTCTGGCTTCAGTAACACGTGCAGTACCGCCGTTTGCGAGCTCCATTAAAACGTATTGGTTGGTATGTTCATTATTCCACATATTTTTGTCTTTGTCAAAGGCTTCATCCTTAGATTTATCTGCAAAGCCAAAACAAGCAACTTTCTTAACGTAAGAATCAACTGCTGAAATTATCATAGCGGTGGAGTGGGTGGGATATAAAAGAGGAGGCATACCGCGTTCTTCGGCTATCTTTCCGTAACCAATATCATTTATATGATGATAATACTGCGATGCTCCGTAGCTGAAATCACCAAATTTACCTTCTTTATATGCTTCTCTGCAATACATAGCACAGGGATAGTAATAACAGGTTTCACCCATTAAATAAATAAGACCCGTTTGCTTTACTAAATCTACAATCTCTTTGCACTCTTCAACGGTGGATGCCATAGGAACTGCAGAGTAAACGTGTTTGTTAGCCTTCAAAGCACGTGTTACAATTTCACCGTGAATATGACGCTGAGTGAAGTTTATAACACAATCAATTTCCTTATTATTTAAAACATCTTCAAAAGAATTTATAATTTCAACGCCAAAACGTTCACTGTAAAGTTTAGCTTTTTCGGGGATCAAATCGCACACGTAAACTTTTTCGGTGAAGGGATGAGCCTTAAAAAGTGGAACGAAGAATTTTGCAAATCTTCCGCAACCGATAAATGCTACCGTTAATTTTTTGTTGTTCATTTGTTATTCTCCTTTAAATTGTATTGTGTTTTGTGACTTTATAATATCATAGATTTTAAGAATTTAATATGGCTAAATTCGATTTAAAATTGTGTTTTTTGGACTTTTAATTGTATTGCTTTTTAAAAAATATGTGATATAATATTGTTGGGTGATGGTATGAAACTTTTACAAAAAGATATAAAACCCTTTGTCAGAAAAGCGTTAATAAACGTTTGGGTTGGAATGAAGTATAATGATGTTTTTATAAAAACAAGGGACTGTCGCCTTTTTTACGTAATGTCAGGCAAGGGCGGAATTGAAATAGGCGGTGTTAAATATCCTTTATCTGCAGGGAGCTTGGTGTTGTTCCAAAGCGGTACAGAATACCGATGGGATGTAGGCGATATGAAGCTTTGCATAGTTAATTTTGACTATACCTTTGTTGCCGAAAGCATAACCAAAAGTTCTTCACCAATAGCTTCGAAAGATTTTAATAATAGTGGCTTTGCGCCCATTTATGAGTTTTTGGATATAAACTGTCTTAACAACCACATAGTCTTAAACGGAGCATTTTCCATTGGCGAAAAAATTAAAGAACTTACCATTGAAAACAGTATAAAAGATGCCTTTAGTAAGGAATATACATCATCGTTACTTAAAAATATAATTTTAAATATTGCACGTATAGCAAGTGAAACTACAAACACAAAAACCAAAAATGATGCAGCGCTTGCGAAGGGCGTTATTGAATATATTCAAAACCACCTTACAGAAAATATAAATAATGAAGATATTGCAAATTATATGAATTTTAATATATCTTACTTGAATAGAGTTTTTAAAAAATACACCAAGATGACAATACACGCCTTTTTGCTTGAGCGAAGGTTAGAATTAGCTATGGAAAAACTGAAAACTGAAACTATTTCTGTTAGTGAAATAGCACTCTCCAGCGGTTTTACAGATATACCTCATTTTACAAAAATTTTCAAAAAATATGTCGGTAAAACACCAAGTGAGTATAGAAGTTCGGTTTAAAATTAAACCTTGCTAATTTATTAATATATGTTATAATGTAAATAGTTTTTAAAAAACAAGGAGCAAATATGTCGTTACTTTCCGCTAGCGGTCTTACAAAAACCTTTGGGGACCGAGTTTTGTTTGAAAATGCCGCTTTTGCGGTTGAAAAAGGGGATAAAATAGGTTTTATTGGTGCAAATGGTGCAGGTAAAACTACCCTTTTTAAAATAATAATAGGTAATGAAGCTTCTACTAAAGGTGAAGCGGTGCGTCAGGCGGGGCTTAAAATTGGCTATTTGGAGCAGCACGCCTGCAGTAACGAAAAGCTTACCGCACTTGAAGAAACTCTAACGGTATTTGCCGACCTTCAGCTTATGGAAAATGAGTTAGAGCAGTTAAACCTAATCCTTTTAAATTCAAGCGATGAAAAGCTTATAGAACGTCAAGTGCTACTTACCGAAAAATTCCAAAGCGAGGGCGGTCTTACTTATTTTAGCCGCACCGAAGCTGTTCTTACAGGTCTTGGTTTTTCAAAGGAAGAGATTGCACTTCCTGTTTCGGCGCTTAGCGGTGGTCAGCGTTCAAAAATTGGTCTTGCAAAGCTTCTGCTTTGTAAAAATGATTTAATTTTGTTAGATGAGCCAACCAATCATTTAGATATTGAGTCTATAGTATGGCTTGAAGAATTTTTAATTTCGTACAGTGGCGCCGCAATAATAATCTCCCACGACCGTTTCTTTTTAGATAAGGTAACTACCAAAACAATGGAGCTTGAAAATCGCAAAATTTACTTTACCAAGGGAAATTTTAGCAGATATATGGAGCTTAAAGCGGAGCGAGTTGAAGCCGAGCGCAGAGACTTTGAAAATAAAAGCCGCGAGATTAAAAGAATAGAAGGTATTATTGAGCAACAAAAGCGTTGGAACAGAGAGAAAAACATCAAAACTGCCGAAAGTAAGCAAAAGCAGATTGACAGAATTGCCAAAACTATGGAAAAGCCTGAAAGCGAAACTCATAACGTAAAAATTAATTTTAATGTGAGAAATCAAACAGGCGCGACCGTTTTAACTGTTACAAACGACAGATGCGATTTTGAAAACGCTACCCTTTATAAAAATTCTTCCTTTATAATTGAAAGGGGAGAAAGGGTTTGTCTAATTGGGCCTAACGGCGTTGGTAAATCAACCCTTTTAAAAAGATTGGTAGCGAACGAAGGCAACGCATTTTTAAGGGGTGTCGGCGTAGAGATTGGTTATTTTGATCAGTTTCAAGATAGCCTTAATCCAAAGAACACTCCGTTTGAAGAGGTTCATAGCACCTACCCGTTTATGGCCGATACCACCGTTAGAAACGCCTTAGCCGCGTTTGAATTTAAGGGCGATGACGTTTTTAAACTAAATAGTGAGCTTAGCGGTGGAGAAAGGGCTAGAGTCGCTCTTTGTAAGCTGGTGCTTTCGGGAAATAATTTTCTTGTTTTAGATGAGCCTACCAACCATTTGGATTTATATTCCCGCACATCGCTCGAAAAAGCTCTTCAAAGCTTTGAGGGCACTCTTTTTATAGTATCGCACGACCGATATTTTATAAACCGCATAGCCAATAAAATAATTCTTTTAAAGCCTGATGAAACGGTTACCATTAAAGGTAATTATGATGATTATTTAGCGTGGTGCGAGAAGAATGCCGAGGCACCTATAGATTTACCCAAAGCAGAAGAACCTATAAAAAAAGGTAAAGAAGATTATATAAATAAGAAAAAACAGCGTTCGGAGCTTACTAAACTCAGAACTGCCGTTTCAAGATGTGAAAAAGAAATTGCCGAGCTTGAAGCAAAGTCTGAAGAGCTTAAGGCTCAAATTGAAGATTGTGGAACCGATTACCAAAAACTAACAGAGCTTACAACTCTTTTAGAAGAGGTTGATACAAACCTTCTTTTAAAAATGGATGAATGGGAAGCGGCTTCGGCAGAGCTTTCTAAAATGGTTGAATAATATTTTGGAGGTATATATTATGAAAAAAGAATTAGAAAAAAGAAATTTACCACCACTTAAATCACGCGAAGAAATGATTGAAATTTTACAGCGTGAGGAATACGGATATTTGCCAGATGTTGAATATAAAATGGAAGTATCTGACCCATTGGTTATTGATGGTCGCTTCGCTAGTGCAGGTCGTAGTGGTTTTGGTAACGGTGCTGTATCTTTAAGTTTTGTAACGCTTACCATTACTACAGAGTATGGCAGCCACAGTTTTAAAGTATATAGATTATTGCATAAAGATTGTAAAAAACGTCCAGTTGTTTTGCTTAATAATTTTCATCCTGCAAACGCTTCTTTCTATTTTCCGGTAGAAGAATTAAGCGAACGTGAAGTAGATTATCTTGTGTTTGTTAATAAAGAAATGTGTACTGATGATAACGATTTTTCTAACGGTTTAGCTTCTGTTTTGCTTCCTAATGGACAGGATACAGATACTACTTGCGGTAAGCTTATGATATGGGCTTGGGGTGCTATGCGTGTTATGGATTATGCCTTAACCTTGCCAGGTACTGACCCCGAAAACGTTGCCATTTTAGGTCATTCACGCCTTGGTAAAGCCGCGCTTATAACCGCTATGATGGATGAAAGATTTAAATACGCCTTTTCAAACTGTTCAGGTTGTTCGGGTGCGGCATTGTCACGTGGTAGCACAGGCACTATCACCCCCGATGCTCCTATGGATTCCGGAAGGGGAGAAAACATTTGTGATATTACAGATAAATTTTCTTATTGGTTCTGTAAAAACTACCTAAAATATAGGGAAAATATGTATCCCGATGATTTTGACCAACATTATTTAATATCAACCATTGCGCCTAGATTTGTTGTAGTAGCATCTAATGCAGGCGATGATTGGGCAGACCAAAAATCAGAACAGCTGGGCTGCCATGCCGCTAGTGAAATGTGGGAAAATAAAGGCCTTTTAGGCTTGGTGGATTGCAACGATTTTGCAAAACCGGGTGAAGCATTTTTAAAGGGCAGATTAGGCTATTTTATGGTAGACTTCGTGCACTTTTTATCACGCCATAATTGGCACAGATATTTAGAGTTTATTGAACTTCATAAAGACGAAAGGGTATAAATATGAAAACATTATTTTGTGGTGATATTTCACCAACAACTCTTACAAATCCCTTGTTCGAAAAAGGCGATATAAACGCACTTTTTTCAGATGTTTCTGGTATTTTTAAGGGTAACGATGTTAATTTTATAAACCTTGAGTGTGCCCTTACCGAAAGTGAAGTACAAATTAAAAAAATGGGCGGTGCGTTAAAGGCAGCACCCAAAACTGCTCAAACCCTTAAAAAATTGGGTGTAAATTATGTAGGGCTTAGTAATAATCACATTTTTGATTTTGGTATAAGGGGAAGTAATGATACAATAGATGCGCTTGAAAATGCCGATATTGAGTATACGGGTTTCGGCAATAATTATGAGGATTCAAGAAAAAATCTTGTAATAGAAAAAAATGGTGAGAAAATTGCCATAATCGCCGTTTGTGAGCACGAATATACCTATGCGTTAGATGACAGAATGGGTGCCAGACCATTTGATGAGTTTGATACTATTGATGATATCAGGGAAGCAAAAAAAGAAAGTGATCGAGTTATTGTTATCTATCACGGTGGGAAAGAGCATTGTCAGTATCCGTCACCCCGACTTGTAAGAGCCTGCAGAGCAATGGCAAGAAACGGTGCCGATATGGTGCTCTGTCAGCACAGTCATTGCCTTGGTTGTTATGAGCAGTATGAGGGATGCCATATTTTATACGGTCAGGGTAACTTCCATTTTGTAAAGAAAAAGTCAATTCCCGTTGCGGAAAATTGGAATGGCTCATTAGCAGTAGGATATGATACAAAAAGCGGTGACATTGATTTTATTCCCATTGTCAATACTGATACGGGAATTACCATTGCAAAAGGCGAAGAAAAAGAAACTCTTCTTAATTCGTTCTATGCAAGAAATGAGAAAATGAAAAACGGCGAATGGCAAAAAGGGTGGAGTGATTTTTGTGAGTCTGTAAAAGAGCATTATTGCTATATGATACGAAATGCCTGTAATGAGGATTCTACAGATACAAATCGTGAATTATTTGCCCATTTTCTTGATTGTGAAGCCCATACCGATGTATGGCGAGAGCTATTTAAAACATATAATCAAACAAATGAAAAATAACTCAAACCCCCATCTTGGTAAATTGACACCAAGATGGGGGTTTATTATATCGCTATTTCTTCAAAGCCAAATTTTCTTAAACGGTAAAGTGTTTTAATACCTGCTTTTTTTAGGTAGTCTAACGCAATATCATAGGCATAGTCAATGGTATCAGCTGCGTGGGTGTCACTGTTAAGCATAAGTCTTGCACCCTTTTTTGCAAGATATTTTAAAACCGGTAAATCGGGGTAGGGTGTAGTTCTGTATCCTCTTGAAATTGCACCCGTATTAACTTCAAAAACAATGTCGGGGCGTTTTTCTAAAATAGCATCAATAGCGCCAAAAACAAGCTTTAAATACCATTCATCATTGGGATTGAAATAGTCATTGTTTGCATTGAATTTTCCAACTAAATCAATATGACCTACAATATCTATATTTTCTCTTAAAGCGGCAGTAACGGTTTGTGAATAAAAATTTTCAACCACATTTTTTATACCGCCAAAAGCCTTAATTAATCTTTCAAACTGCTCTTTATTATCATCAACCGCATACCACTCATTTTCGGTGTGAAGCTGATGCACCGAGCTTATAAGAAAATCGTACTTAAAATCGGGCTTAACCGAGTCGGCATCAAGCTCTAAGCCTAAAAGAATTTCCATTTTACCGTCATATTCTTTTATAATCTGTAAAGCTTCTTCACGGTAAGATTTTTCTTTCTCCATCTTCATTTCATAGCCCGCTTTATAAGGCAGATGCGAGTGTGATGAAAAGCCAAAAGAAACAAACCCTAAATCATAAGCCGCTTTAGCCATTTCAGAAAGCGTATTTTTTCCATCGCAATAGGTAGAGTGGGAATGCATTGTAGAAAGAAGATTCATTATTGCATTTTCTCCTGCTTAACCTTGTGGTCTACAACGTGGCGTTTTGCAAGCTCTTTTGTAACGTCATCAACAGAAATGCCCATTTCAATCATCATAACTGTAATGTGGTAGAGTAAATCGGCAATTTCAAAAACGGTTTCTTCCTTGTCGCCGCCCTTAGCACCAATAATAACTTCGGTACACTCTTCGCCAACCTTTTTAAGAATTTTATCAATACCTTTTTCAAAAAGGTAGGTGGTGTAAGAACCTTCTTTTTTATTTACCTTGCGGTCAATAAGCATTTCATAAAGACCTTGGTAAGAGAAGGCTTCATCGCCTGATTTAATATCGTTAAAGAAACAGCTTTCGCTACCTGTGTGACAGGCGGGACCGTTTTTAATAACATCAATGAGTAAGGTGTCGCGGTCGCAATCGGTTTTAATGGAAACAATTTCCTGTGTATTACCTGATGTTGCACCCTTGCGCCATAACTCCTGACGGCTACGGCTATAGAAACAGGTTTTACCTTCATCAATGCTAATTTTGAGCGAGTCCTCATTCATATAAGCAAGCATTAAAACCTTGCCTGTAAAGTGGTCTTGAACAATAGCGGGGATAAGCCCATCGTTATTATACTTTAAATCAAACATTTTAAACCCTCATTTCAATTTCGTTAGCCTTAAGATATTCTTTAAGCTCTTTAATATTTATCTCTTTAAAATGGAAAACCGAAGCGGCAAGACCTGCATCTGCAACGCCGGCTTTAAAAAGCTCTAAAAAGTCTTCTCTTTTACCTGCGCCGCCGCTTGCAATAACGGGAATTTTAACTCTTGACTGAATTTCAGCAAGAAGCTCTAAATCAAACCCGTTTTTCACACCATCGGTATCAATACTGTTTACAACAAGCTCGCCTGCGCCGCTTTGTTCGCCGTTTACAGCCCACTGCAAAGCATCAATGCCGGTATCAACTCGGCCCCCTGTTGAGAATATGTGGAACTTGCCGTCAACACGCTTAACATCCATAGAAAGCACAACGCACTGGTCACCGTATTTTTTTGCGGCTTCGCCAATAAGCGCGGGATTTTTAATAGCGCCCGAGTTAACCGATACCTTATCTGCACCGCATTTAAGCACGCGGTCAAAATCTTCTAAAGTGTTAATTCCGCCGCCAACGGTAAGGGGTATAAAAATTTCACTTGCAACGGTTTTAAGTACATCGGTAAAAAGACTTCTGTTTTCATAAGAAGCGGTTATATCATAAAAAACAAGCTCATCGGCACCGCTTTGGTTATAAAATTTAGCAAGGTCAATGGGGGATGAAACATCCTTAATGCCATCAAAATTAACGCCTTTAACAACGCGTCCATTTCTAACGTCAAGGCAGGGGATAATTCTTTTAGCCAGCATTTAAAGTTCCCCCTTTGCTATTTTTATGGCACGGCTTAAATCGAGCTTTCCTTCATAAAGCGCTTTGCCTAAAATAGCGCCGTAGGTACCCATATTGCGAAGTGTTTCAATTTCACTCTCAAAGGTGATACCGCCCGATGCTACAATGTCAAGTTCTTTAATTTCGCCGAGTTTTTTATAAACTTCAAGGTTAGTACCGCTCATAGCGCCATCTTTAGAAATATCGGTATAAATTACAGTTTTAACACCTGTATCGCGTAGTCTTTTGCAAAATTCAAAAGAGTCGGTTGTAGTTACTTCTTCCCAGCCGCTTACCGCTACCATACCGTCTTTGGCATCAACACCAACTGCAACGGCATCACCGAACTCTTTAACGGCCTGCTCAACAAATGGGAAGTTTTTAACTGCGGCAGTGCCTAAAATAACTCTGCCGACGCCCAAGTTAAGGTATCCTTCAATTCGTTCCATATTGCGAATACCGCCGCCAACCTCAATAAAAAGGCCTTTTGTGCTTGCAAGTGCTTTTATAGACTCAAAATTTGCAAGAGAGCCGTCTCTTGCGCCATCTAAGTCCACAACATGAAGATTGTGCGCTCCTGCTTCTAAAAATTCCTTTGCCACTTCGGTGGGGTCATCGCGGTAGACCTTCATAACATCATAATCGCCTTTGGTAAGGCGTACAACCTTGGCGCCTCTTATATCTATTGCGGGAAACAGTTCCATTTAATTATCCTCCAATTCAGCGAACGCTTTAAGCAGATTCAGTCCAACATCGCCGCTTTTTTCAGGATGGAACTGCGCACCGTATACATTTTTGTTTTTAACAAGACCGGGAACCTTTATTTCATACTCTGAATATGCAAGCAAAGCTTCATCGCAGTTTTTAGCATAAAAGGAGTGAACGTAATATACGTAGTCGCCATTTTTAGTGTATTTAAAAATAGGGTCGGTCATATCGTTAATGCAAAGGGAATTCCAACCCATATGCGGAATTTTTATGTCACTTTTAATGTCATCAGAAAGTGGGCAAACTTCACCCTTTATAAGACCTAAGCCTTTATGCTCGCCATATTCATAGCTTTTATCAAAAAGCAGCTGCATACCAAGGCAAATGCCTAAAATATATTTGCCCTTTTTAGCTTCATTTTTAACTACTGCATCAAGACCGCTTTTTCTTAAAAGTTCTACGGCATCTCCGAAGGCGCCAACACCGGGGAGGATGATTTTATTGGCAGATTTAATAACTTCGGGGTCGCTGGTAACAACAGTTTCTAAATTCAAAAAATTAAGGGAGCATTGTAATGAATATAAATTTCCGCACCCATAATCTACAATCGCTATCATTTTATACTCCTTAAATTACGCCTTTAGTAGATGGAATTGCGCCGTCAAGCTTAGGGTCAATTTCAATAGCAATAGCAAGCGCACGAGCTACCGCCTTGAAAATACCTTCAATAATGTGATGTGAGTTTCTGCCATCTAATTTTTTAATGTGGAGATTAAGCTCAGCTGAACGAGTGAAGGCGGCAAAAAATTCTTCTACAAGCTCGGTATCAAACTCACCAACCTTAGGGGAGGGAATATCGGCATCAAAGCCTAAATATGCTCTGCCTCCAAAATCAATAGCGGCAAGAATTAAGGATTCATCCATAGGTAAAATAACGTGACCGTAGCGTTTAATACCCGCTTTATTACCTGCGGCTTTTTTAATGGCTTCGCCCAAAGCAATACCAATATCTTCGGTAGTGTGGTGAAAATCAACCTCGGTATCACCATTGCAGGTAATTTTTAAGTCTATACGGCTGTGCTTTGAAAACAAATCAAGCATATGATTTAAAAAACCGCAGCCTGTATCAATCGTATATTCGCCCGTTCCATCTAAATTAAGGGAAAGGTTGATTTTTGTTTCATTTGTGTTGCGTATAATTTCTGCAGTTCTCATAATTAAATCTATCCTTTCAAAATATCTTTTATTTCATTCACAACAGCTTGCATTTGCTCCTTGCTGCCAACCGTAATGCGAACAAAATCTTTAATTCTTTCTTTGCTAAAATATCTAACCAAAATTCCGCGATTTTTAAGCTCTTCATAGAGCGCTTTAGCAGAATATTCGGGATGTGATGCAAATATAAAGTTTGATTTAGAATTTAAAACCTTAAAGCCCATTTTAGTAAGCTCTGCTTTTGAGTATTCGCGGTTATCAATAATTTTGTTTATGCAGTTATCATAATAAGCCGAATCCTTAATAGCTGCGGTTGCGGCACGCATTGTAATGGAGTTTATGTTATAAGGATTAAAGGAAAAGCGCATTGTTTCCAAATCTCTTATAATTTCGGCGTTTGCTACTGCAAAGCCAACTCTAAGACCTGCAAGAGAGCGGCTTTTAGAGAAGGTTTGAATAACCATAAGATTATTATATTTTTTGGTAAGCTCTGCGGCGCTTGCTTTACCAAAATCCATATAAGCCTCATCCATAATAACAAGGCGGTTAGGATTTTGATTTATAAGAGTTTCAACTTCTTCTAAAGAAAGCATAAGTCCGGTAGGAGCATTTGGATTAGCAATAATAACAGGGCAGTTAAAGCTTTTGTAATCTTCTACCTTTACTGAAAAATCATCTCTTAAAGGCACTTCGGTTAAATTAACCCCAAAAAGCTCGGCATATACGGGGTAAAAGCCGTAGGTAATGTCGGGGCAGGCTAAACTACCGCCTCTGCCGCAGAATGCCATTATCGAAAAGGCAATAACGTCATCCGAACCATTGCCAACAAAAATATTTTCACGGTTTACGCCAAAGTTTTCAGCTAAAGCATCACGAAGCAGAGAAACTTCGGGGTCAGGATAAAGGTTTAAATCATTAATTACTTCGGTGCTGATAGCCTCTACCACTTTAGGTGAAGGTGAAAAGGGTGATTCATTTGTGTTAAGCTTAATATAAGCCTTGTCTTTAGGCTGTTCACCTGGGGTGTAAGGCTCTAAAGCCGAATATAAATTGCTTAAAAATTTACTCATTAATTTCACTTCTTATTAGTTGTTTTCAAATCTTTTAGAAACGGCTCTGGCGTGGGCAGAAAGACCTTCTTTTTCTGCAAAACGAACAACATCATCCTTAACCTTTGCAAGAGCGTCGTTTGTATAATAAATAAATGAAGATTTTTTAATAAAATCATCTACCGAAAGGGGAGAGCTAAAACGTGCTGTACCCGAAGTTGGAAGCGTATGGTTAGGACCTGCAAGATAGTCGCCAAGCGATTCGGGGACGTTTTTGCCAAGGAAAATTGAACCCGCATTTTTAATGAGATTTAAAAGTGCAAATGGGTCATCCACACAAACCTCTAAATGCTCGGGAGCAATAATATTGCTTATTTCTACTGCTTGCTTCATATCCTTAACTATAATGATTTTTCCGTTATCATCAATGGAGGTGCGAGCAATCTCTGCGCGGGGGAGCTCGGGTATTTGCTTTTCAAGCTCTGCCGATACTGCATTGGCTAATTCTTTACTATCGGTAATAAGTACGGCGGTTGCAAGCTTATCGTGTTCAGCTTGTGAGAGCAAATCTGCCGCAACGTATTTTGGATTACAGGTTTTGTCTGCCAAAACTAAAATCTCGCTTGGACCCGCAATCATATCAATATCAACTAAACCGTAGAGCTTTCTTTTGGCGGTAGCAACAAATATGTTACCGGGACCTACAATTTTATCTACCTTGGGTACACTTTCGGTACCAAGAGCGAGTGCGGCAACCGCTTGTGCGCCGCCAAGCTTAAACACTCTGTTAACCCCTGCAATTTTAGCGGTGGCAAGAATGTAGGAGGGAATATTTCCGTCCTTGTCGGGCGGGGTAACCATAACAATTTCG
The DNA here is from genome assembly GCA_017436225.1 of Clostridia bacterium. Taxonomy (GTDB): domain Bacteria; phylum Bacillota; class Clostridia; order Oscillospirales; family Acutalibacteraceae; genus UMGS1279. Next base: position 61,974 of record JAFSDM010000022.1, read on the forward strand.
CTAACTCCTGCGATTTTAGCGGGAACTGCGTTCATAAGCACAGATGATGGGTAGCGTGCGGTACCGCCCGGTACATAAATGCCAACCTTTTCAATAGGTGTGATTTTTTGACCTAAAATAACACCGTCAGCATCATTCACAACAAAGTTGTTTCTAACCTGATGGCTGTGAAAATTATGAATATTATTTTTTGCAAGCTCAATAGTAGCAAGGAATTCTTTATCTTCCTTTTCATAGGCGGCATCAATTTCTTCTTTGGATACTTCTAGACAAGAAAGCTTTGCACCATCGAATTTTTCGCAGTATTCAAAAAGGGCTTTATCGCCATTTTGTTTTACATTTTCAATAACACCCGAAACAATATCCTCAACACCCGTTTCTAAGTTTATATCACGGGTTAAAATATCCTTAATTTCGGTGTTTTCAATATTCAGGATTTTAATCACTTATTTTTCCTCCAATACTTTTTGCAAACGTCCGCAAAGTAAATCAATTTCATTTTGTTTAAAGGTGTACGAAGAACGATTTGCAATAAGTCGTGCACTTATAGGCAAGAATTTTTCTAAAACCTTTAAGTTGTTTTCCTTCAGGGTTGTACCCGTTTCAACAATATCTACAATTACATCCGAAAGACCAACAAGTGGCGCAATTTCAATTGAACCGTTTAGCTTAATAATTTCAATTTCACGGTTAAAGGACATATAATGCCTTTTTGCGATGTTGGGAAATTTGGTTGCTACGCGAATTGGTCTGCTTTGATCTTCTTTATAATCATTGGGAGCGGCTACCGACATATGGCACTTGCCAAGCTTTAAATCCAAAAGCTCGTAAAGCGAAAGACCGCATTCATCTAAAATATCCTTGCCCGCAATGCCAATATCGGCGGCACCGTGATAAACATAAACCGCAACGTCCGATGGTTTAACTAAAAGGTAACGAACGCCGTTTTCCTTGTTTTCAAAAATAAGTTTACGGTTATCATCAAAAATTTCGCTGCAATCATAACCAATAGAGGCAAAAAGCTTATAAACCTTATCGCCAAGGCGACCCTTTGGTAATGCTATGGTAATCATTCTGCCACCTCCGTTAAATTTCCGTTTTTGTACTCGAAAATTCTTTTGGCTTTAATGCAATCGGGCTTTTGATGTTCAACGCGTACAGTTTCGCCCCTTTGGCATAAGTCGTTTACAATCTTTAAAAGCGTTGAATTGCTTTGCTCATAGATAATCAGAGCATCACAGTCAAACTCTTTGTTGTTCGGGTAATGAAGATTTAATCCGTCAAGATAAACGGCAAAGCCAAAGGCTCCGCCATCACCGCGGATTTTCTTTGCAAGACTATCATATCTACCGCCCGACAAAACAGGGGAGGGAGAATTTTTAACATAGCCTTGAAGTAATATTCCGTTGTAATAATCAAGGTGATTAAGTACGGATAAATCTAATTTCAGTTTGCTATATAAATCCATTTTGTTAAGTGTGTTGTAGAGGTTAAAAAGCTCTTCGTAAGCGGCGGCAGTAGCCTCACCCGTTACAAGCTCTTTCAAAAGGGGTAAAACCTCACCAAGAGTACCGCTTATTGAGGAAATTTTTATAAGGCGTTCAATAATTTCGGAACTAACACCGTTTTCTTCACACCAGTTTAAAAGGTCGTGGCGGTTTTTACGCTTAATAAAGCCTAAAATCTTTCTTCTGTTCTCGCCAAAAATACCTGCATCCTTAAGAGCTGAAGAAACAAAGGCAATATGAGAGATTATAAGGGTAAAGTCTGAATCAATTTTTTCAAGGCTTTTAAGAGCAAGTAAAACTATTTCGGCGGTGGCGTGTGAATCAACATCTCCCAAAAGCTCAATACCGCACTGCTTTATTTCCTTGCAGTCGTGAGTGTTTTCGGAAATGCGATATACGTTTTCATTGAAATAGTAACGAGCGTTAGCAAAGGGGATAGTGCGCGCATTTTTTACAATAGACAGGGTAATGTCAGGCTTAAGCGCCATAAGCTTACCGGCAGAGTTATTAAAAGCAATAATTCCGTCGGTAGAAAGGAAATCCCTGTTGTCGCTGTAAAAGCCGTATTCTTCAAATTTACTCATACAGTATTTTTGATAACCAAATTGCTCATAAAGCTTAGAAAGCTCTAATGGTAAACGATCTTCGGTGGGAAGAGAATTTATAAAGTTCTGCAATGTAATTCCTCCACGTAAAAATTATATTAATATAATAATATTTAATAAAATAAATAATTTTTTACATTATAATATATTTTATCGCTTTAGTCAACTAAAATTTTCACACAAAAAATGTATTGTATAAATTTCGGCAAAGGTAATATTTTTATTCAAATAAAATTTATTGCTTTGTGCTTTTTGCATATATTAAGTTTAGTTAAAAAACAGCCCCTAAAGCCAGAATGGTAAGTAGTGCTTTTCGGGGGCGTTTTTGTTGACAAATAGTATTCAAAGGGGTATAATAATTTTATTAGGCGGTGAGCAAATGGAAAATAAAAAAGCACCATTTAAAGGTAGAAAAATTGTTGTGTTGTTGGCATCCTTAGCGGTTTTTGCGCTAGGGCTTATTTTTGTAATTTTTTCGCTTTTAAACAGCAATACTGATTTTGAAAACAACGAATCAACTTTGGGTAATGCAACCTCTTCAAAAGAGGAAGTTCAGTTGGTAGACAATCCCATAAATTTTGCCGAAGAAAGCAAAAAATATCCCGATATTTACGCTTGGATTAATATTCCAAACACAAACATAAATTATCCCGTTGTTCAGCATCCAACAAAGGATGATTTTTATTTAAAGCATAATGCCGAACAAAAGGCAACTAAATCGGGAGCGATATATTCTGAATTAAAAAACAGTAAAGATTTTTCCGATAAAAACACCGTTTTATATGGGCATAATATGTTAAACGGTTCTATGTTCCGTGATTTGCATAAATTCAGAAAAGAAGACAAGTTTTTTGAGGAGAATAAGTATGTTTATATCTATACTCCGGGACATATTCTGACCTACAAAATTTTTGCGGCCTACAAAACGGATAATCGCCATATTTTAAAAACATTCGATTTTTCAGACCCCGTAGTTTTTAAAAAATATCTGGAAAAGGCACAAAATCCTACGACGCTCGGCGCGCGCTCTCGAGATATTGAACTTAATGAAAATTCTAAAATACTAACCCTAAGCACCTGTATAGGTGATAAAAATTACAGATATTTAGTACAGGGTGTGCTTGTAAAAGATGAGGCAACAAAATAATAGATTTTGTAAATTTGCCTCATAATGCGTCTGAATATGGCGTTTTTTGCTGTAAAAATATTACTATAAAATGTAATATGCGGTTGACAAATACACTAAATATGGTATATAATATACATTGTGATTTTACGTTATCGTTAAATTTTTAAAAAAGCAATTATCAGTTTAATATAGACAAGCCCATTAAAGGAGTGCCGAATTTTGGAAAAATTCATTATTCAGGGCGGTAACAGATTGGAAGGTTGCGTGCGCATAAGTGGTGCGAAGAACTCGGTTGTTGCAATTCTTCCTGCGGTTCTTCTCAGTGACGGAGTTTGCCGTATTGAGAATGTTCCAAATATATCTGATGTAGCTGTCACCTTAAAAATTTTATATGAGTTGGGCGCAAATGTTAGAATGATTAATCAATCTACCTTTGAAATAGACCCAAGAGGTATAAATTCATATGTAATATCTAAAGAGATGAGTAGCCGTATGCGCGCCAGCACCTACTTTATTGGCGCAATGCTTGCCAGATTTAAAAAGGCTCGTGTTGCCCCACCCGGAGGTTGTGATTTCGGCGTTCGTCCTATTGACCAACACATTAAGGGCTTTCAAGCGCTTGGTGCAAGGGTTGTTATCGATAACGGTATGGTTGATGCAAGGGCGCTTAAGCTTACGGGCGGTCCTGTGTATTTAGATATGGCTTCGGTTGGTGCTACCATAAACATTATGCTTGCCGCCACCAAGGCAGAGGGTCTTACCGTTATTGAAAATGCGGCTAAGGAGCCTCATATAGTAGACCTTGCTAATTTTCTTAATTCAATGGGCGCAGATATTATGGGCGCCGGCACCGACATTATTAAAATCCGTGGCGTATCAAAGCTTAGCGGTGTTAATTACAGTATAATTCCCGACCAAATTGAAGCCGGCACTTATATGGCGGCAGTTTGTGCTACGGGTGGTAATGTTTTAATTGATAATGTTATTCCAAAGCACCTCGAATCCATAACTGCAAAGCTTATTCAAATTGGCGCCGAGGTTGAAGAGTATGATGAAAGCCTTCGTGTTATTATGAATAAAAGGCCTCAGGCTTGTAATGTTAAAACTATGTATCATCCCGGTTTTCCAACCGATATGCAGCCACAAATAACTGCGCTTTTAGCCTTGGCAGAGGGGACAAGCATTGTCACCGAAAGCGTTTGGGAAAACCGCTTTAAGTATACCGATCAGCTCACCTTTATGGGCGCAGACATAAGTGTTGAGGGCAGAACTGCGGTAGTTCAAGGCGTTTCAAAGCTTGTTGGCGCACCCGTTTCTGCTACCGATTTGCGCGCAGGAGCCGCTTTAATTATTGCGGGTCTTGCGGCTGAGGGCACCACCGAGATTGAAAATATTGAATATATCGACCGTGGTTACGAGGATGTTGTAGAGAAAATTACGGCTTTAGGCGGTAATATTGAACGTGTTGATATTACCGAGCCTTCAATGTTTAAAAAAGCTCTTTAGATTAATTTTAAATTTATAGCCACAAACGCTGTAAAGGTGTTTGTGGCTGAAGTTTTAGGCGGTGAGATTATGGCTAAAATATCTGTAATGTTTAGTGGAAGCAGGGGGAACTGTACTTACATTGCTTCAGGCAACAGTTCCTTGCTTGTTGATGTAGGTGTTAGCGCTAAACAGGTGCTTTTGGGATTAGAGCAACGTATGCTTGACCCTAAGCGGCTAGGCGGAATTTTTATAACACATAGTCATACCGACCATATAGCCGGATTAAGGGTGTTTTTAAAAAAATATAATATTCCCGTTTATGCAACCAAAGAAACGATCGGCACTCTTATTTTAGAGGGTGTATTCAATTCTAAAAGCAGATATTATGATATAGAAAATTCGCCTGAATTTTTTATGGATATTGGTGCTCGGTTTTTTAGAACAAGTCACGATTGTGAAGGCTCGGGTGGTTTTGTTTTTAGCTTTGCAAATGGTGAAAAAACAGCAGTTTGCACCGATTTGGGTTATGTGAGTGACACTGTTCGTTCGGCTATTACAGGCGTAAAAACCTTGGTTATTGAATCCAATCATGATGTTGGTATGCTACAAAACGGAGTTTACCCATTTTCTACAAAGCAAAGAATTTTAAGCGATGAGGGGCATCTTTCAAATGTTGCGTGCGCTAATGAATTGCCGCAGCTTGTAAAAAACGGAGCTGTGAATATTGTTTTAGCTCATCTGAGCCGTGATAATAATACACCCGATTTAGCATCAGTTACCTCAAAGTCTGTGCTTATAGAAAACGGATTTAAAGAGAATGTTGATTATAAGCTAAGCGTAGCGCCGCCATCAGGTGGAAAAATTCTTTATATATAATATAGGTATAGCGAGGAATATACAGTGCAAAAAATTACCATTATCTCTGTGGGTAGATTAAAAGAGGAGTTTTTCAAAGCTGCCGAAAAGGAATACTCTAAGCGACTAAGCGGTTTTTGTGATTTAAAGATTATTGAAGTAAATCAACAACAGCTTCCTTCAAATCCTTCGGCAGGGCAGGTGGAAACCGCACTTGAAACAGAGGCTTTAGATATTCTTTCAAAAATCCCTAAAGGCTCTGAAATTATTACATTATGTATTGAGGGTAAGCTTCATTCGAGCGAGGAGCTTAGTACGCTTGTAGAAAACAATGCCAATATAGGAAGCGGAAGCCTTACATTTGTTATAGGTGGCTCCTTTGGGCTTAGCGAAACTGTTAAGTCAAAAAGCAGAATAAGGCTTTCAATGTCTAAAATGACCTTTCCGCATAGACTTGCCCGAATTATGCTTTTAGAGCAAATATACCGTGCTTTTCAAATTGGAGCGGGTACAAAATATCATAAATAGCTAAATTAAAGCCAATTTATATATGATTTACTGTCTTTTTGTTAAAAAATAACTATTCTTTGAAAAAAGTTTAATAAAATGCTTGACCTTTTGAGGGTATTGTGCTATAATCTATGGTACCTCTCGAGGGTCTTTTTTTTGTGCGCATTTTTATTAAACGGTTGCAAAAATGTCATAAAATAAAATCCTCGGTTCTAAAGTCTGCACAATGTTCTTCGTTCGTCGGTTCTGAGCATACCGCGAATTAGCAGAGCTTTGGTTGAGGGAGGCTCGCTTTACTTCAGTTTTTGAAGCAAAAAAAATTTCCGTAAAACGGGAGGTGCCGTCATGAGAGTAAAAATCACTTTAGCTTGTACTGAATGCAAGCAACGCAATTACAACACTATGAAGAACAAGAAGAATGACCCTGATAGACTAGAAATGAACAAGTACTGTCGGTTCTGCCGGAAGCATACGCTTCACAAAGAAACAAAGTAGGGGGTGTAGCAAGTATGAAATTTACTAAAGTATGCAATAAAACAACACAAATCTTATTAGTTGTTGCATCTGTAGCTGCACTTGTTTTGTTCTTTATGACGTTTGCAACCGTAACTTCGTCTGATGGAAAAGAACTTACCCTTGCAGGTTCTCAATTAGCTTGGAAGGGCGATGTTGAGCTTTCCAATGGTCAAACTGTAGAAATGGCAAGATCTACTGACATTTGGTTCTGTTTTATATTAACCTGTGTTGGTGTATTGTTCTCATTTCTTACCTTTTCCAAGTATAAAGGTATGCGTTATGCAGCTCCAGCAGTTACATTGGGCGCCGGCATCTATATGCTTGTAATCTCTTGCAGCAGACCGGTAGAATTTGTTGACATCCACACAATCGACCACGTTTATTCTTGGGGCAGTATTGAGTACGGCTTTGCTGTATGGGGCGTAACAATTGCGTTACTTTTCGCAGCAGTAGTCGGTGTTGCACATCTTCTTTTAGATGATTACATTGTTGTAAATTCTTCTAAGAGTGCTAAGTACACAATACCTAAGAGATTAGTTCGCTTTGTTAAAGATTATAAAAGCGAAGTTAAAAAAATCGTTTGGCCTAACAGAAAGACTGTTTTCAAAAACACAGTTATTGTTTTGTCTATCTGTCTTATCTTAGGCGCATTTATCTGGCTTGTGGATTTTGGTCTGGCACAATTGCTTGATCTCATTTTCTGAACGGAGGCTGCTTAATGTCTGAGCTTAGCGAAGCAAAATGGTATGTAGTTCATACCTATTCAGGTTACGAGAACAAGGTTGCTACCGATTTAGAGAAAATGGTAGAAAACCGCAAGATGCAAGATCTTATTTTGGACATAAAAATTCCTACCGAAACGGTAACGGAGGTAAAAGAGGATAAAGTACGCGAAGTAGAGCGTAAAATTTTCCCCGGTTATGTTCTTATTAAAATGATTGTTACGGACGATTCTTGGTATGTTGTTCGTAACACCCGCGGTGTAACAGGCTTTGTAGGCCCCGCTTCTGAGCCCGTTCCTCTGTCCGAAGCAGAGGTTGCCGCATTAGGCGTTGATAAGCGTACAGTTGAAGTCAGCTATAAGGTTGGCGATTTGGTTAAAATTATCGCAGGTCCTCTTAAAGGTATGGAGGGTTCCGTAATTTCAATTGATGAAGCAAACAATGCTGTCAGCGTAAAAATTTCTATGCTTGGTCAGGAAATCCCTGCCGAGATGGAATTAGACCAGGTTACTCCTGCGTTTTAAAAAACAGATTGCGTATAACGCGTTTTATGGCAGATAAAATCTGCTAAAGTGGGAGGAGCTAAAAACAAATTAATGGCTCCGCCTGACGGTAAAATATCGTCTTACCACAATTTTGGAGGTGCAAAAAATGGCTCAAAAAATTATTGGCTATATCAAACTGCAAATTCCTGCTGGAAAGGCAACTCCGGCCCCACCGGTCGGCCCTGCACTCGGTCAGCACGGTGTAAACATCATGGCTTTCACCAAGGAATTCAATGAACGCACAAAGAATGATGTAGGTCTTATCATTCCTGTTGTTATCACTGTTTATGCAGACCATTCTTTCAGTTTCGTAACAAAGACTCCGCCCGCTGCAGTTCTTATTAAAAAGGCTTGCGGAATCGAGAGCGGATCCGGCGTTCCCAACAAGACCAAGGTTGCAAAGATCACCAAAGAGCAGGTTACAAAGATTGCCGAGCAGAAAATGCCCGACCTTAATGCCGCTTCTATTGAGACTGCTGCCAGCATGATTGCTGGTACCGCTCGTAGTATGGGCATCGAAGTAATCGATTAGTGCTCCTGGGTGGGAGGAAAAAATCCGATTAACCACTTTATTTGGAGGTAAAACAATGAAACACGGAAAAAAATATAATGAAAGTGTAAAACTTATCGAAGCTGGTAAGTTTTACGATTTAGATGAGGCTATGGGCCTCGCAGTTAAAACTGCAACAGCTAAGTTTGATGAAACTGTTGAAATCCACGTTCGTTTAGGTGTTGACTCTCGTCAGGCAGACCAACAGGTTCGTGGCGCTATCGTTCTTCCTAACGGTATTGGTAAAGATGTTCGCGTTCTCGTTATCACCAAGGGTGACAACGTTAAGGCTGCTGAAGAAGCAGGCGCAGAATTCGTAGGTGCCGAGGAAATGGTAGCTAAAATTCAGAACGAAAACTGGTTAGATTTTGACGCAGTTATCGCTTCTCCCGATATGATGGGTCTTGTAGGCCGTCTTGGTAAAATCTTAGGCCCCCGTGGTCTTATGCCTACACCTAAGGCTGGTACCGTTACTCCTGACGTTGCTAAGGCTGTTACTGAAGCTAAAGCAGGTAAGGTTGAGTATCGTCTTGACAAAACCAACATCATTCACTGCCCAATTGGTAAGGTTTCTTTCGGCGAGCAAAAGCTTAGAGAAAACTTTGATGCTCTTATGGGCGCTATCATTAAGGCTAAACCTGCCGCTACAAAAGGTCAGTATGTTAAGTCTTGTGCAATAGCTACTACAATGGGCCCTGGCATTAAGCTTAATGTTGGCCGTTTTGGTAACTAATTTTAATTTTTAAGCACAAGCCTAAAAAGTGCTTGACATTATGTTAGGCTTGTGTTATAATACCAATGTTGCATTCCCAAGACAGTAGGTTGTTTAACGTAATTCCTACCGAGGATAGGCTACAGAAGTTAATATATTACTTAGTGTAATTATGTATTTTTCTGCCTACCTCGCTTAGTTTCGGGGTAGGCATTTATTTTTCAGGAGGTGAAACCAAAAATGCCAAGTGAAAAGGTTTTAGAACAAAAGAAAGCCGCGGTTGTAGCACTTACAGAGCAAATTAAAGCTTCCTGCAGTGGTGTTATCGTTGATTATAAGGGTATCTCCGTTGCTGAAGATACAGCTCTCCGTAAGGAACTCCGTGAGGCTGGTGTTAAGTACTCAGTTGTTAAGAACTCTATTTTAGGTTTTGCTGCTAAGGAAGCAGAACTTGAAGGTCTTGATGAAGTTCTCAACGGTACTACCGCTATCGCAACTTGCGAGGATGACTATACTGCAGCTCCTAGAATTTTAGGTAAATTTGCCGATGGTCATAAGAATTTCAAGCTTAAGGGCGGATTTATGGATGGCAAGGTTATTGACCTTGAAACCGTTGAAGCTCTTGCAAAACTTCCCACAAGGGATGTTCTTCTTGCTACAGTTCTTGGTGCATTCAACGCACCTATCGCTGCATTCGCACGTGCCGTACAAGCTATCGTAGATAAAGATGGCGAGGCTGCACCCGCAGAAGCTGAAGCATAATAATTATTAAAAACAAAAAAACAAATTATTTTATTAATTTTATTGGAGGAAAATAAAATGGCATCTGAAAAAGTTACAGCTATTGTTGAAGAACTTAAAGTTCTTACCGTTCTTGAGCTTTCAGAGCTCGTAAAAGCAGTTGAGGAAGAGTTTGGCGTTTCTGCCGCAGCAGCAGTTGCAGTTGCAGCTCCCGCAGCAGGTGGCGCAGCAGCTGAAGAGAAAACTGAGTTTGACGTTGTTCTCGCAGCAGCAGGCGCAGAGAAAATCAAGGTTATCAAGGTTGTTCGTGAGATCACCGGTCTTGGCCTTGGCGAAGCAAAAGCAGTTGTTGATGGCGCTCCTAAGACTCTTAAAGAAGCAGTTTCTAAGGAAGAGGCTGAGTCTATCAAAGCTAAACTTACCGAAGTTGGCGCAACTGTTGAGCTTAAGTAATTTAAATATTACTTATTTTCAAAATATGATTTTAAAGCGTTCGATTTGCATTTCGCAAACCGAACGCTTTTTTAGATGGTAGATGCTAGATATTAGACTCTAGATAACTAAACCTACAATTTACTACTATAACCCAAACCACCCTTAAAATAATTTCCAAAAAAACATTTATATTTGTTTCAATGGTTATATGCTATTTTTGAGAGAATGAGTTTCTTTAGTAGGATTTATTTCTTTGGCAAGACATCACCTTGCACTAAACAAGTCTTATATTTACCCTTTTTCCTAACTATTTCAACAAATTTACTATTTTTGAAAAAAACACTTGATTTTTATTCCCGTTTGTGGTATTATATTCTAGCATTTGATTACGCTTGTTCCTTACAAGTGGGGTCAATGCCGTAAAACGACATTGAAGCGGGCGGTCCTCTGTTCTTTGGGAAGTATGAACGTCTGAAACAAATTAAGGAGGAAAATTAAAATGGATCAAATCAAAAACTTAACCGCCGGTCAGCTTAAGGAAAACGCTCCCGTAATTAAAATCGGTTCTACTGTTAAGGTTCACGTTAAAATTCGTGAAGGTGAAAGAGAGCGTATTCAGGTATTCGAGGGTACTGTAATTGCTCGTAATAACAGCGGTATTGCTGAAACCTTTACCGTTCGCCGTGTTTCTTACGGTGTAGGTGTTGAGCGTGTATTCCCCGTTCACTCTCCCAATGTTGATAAGGTTGAGATTGTTCGCGAAGGTAAGGTTCGCCGCGCTAAGCTCTACTATCTCCGTGATAGAGTTGGTAAAGCAGCTAAGGTTAAAGAACAAATTAAATAATCTAATTAAAATTGGGGACAAGATTTTGTCCCCTTTTTGTCTTATTTAGATATATTTTATGGTGGTGAATAAATGAGTCAGAAATACAAGTTTAATGGTGAAAATGAGGAGCTTTTTTTCGGTGATGGAGAAATTTATGAAATTATACCATCAAAAAGCAAGGTGCAATCAGAGCAAATTGATGTAACCGAAGAAAAAACTGTTACCCTACAGGAAGAGCCTGAAAATCAGCAAAAAAAATCAGTTATTTTAAGCGTTTTTGAATGGTTAGATGTTGTAGTTGCATCGGTTGTTGTGGTTGTTTTATTATTCACCTTTGTTTTTAGAATGGTTAGAATTGATGGCGACTCAATGAATAATACACTTATTGATGGCGAGCGAGTAGTAATTACTGATATGTTTTACACTCCAAAACGCGGTGATATAGTTGTTATTTCGCGTAATACTGAAAATTCATCGGTTATTGGCAGTTATAAGGAGCCGATTATTAAGCGTGTTATAGCAACTGAGGGTGATATTGTAGATATTGATTTTAATAGTGGTATTGTTTACGTTAATAACGAACCCTTAAACGAACCTTATACTAAAGAACCCACCTATTCTAGAGGCGATGTTGTATTTCCTTTGGTTGTAAAGGAAAACTGCGTTTTTGTTTTGGGCGATAACCGTAACGACTCTAAGGACAGTCGCAGTAGCGAAATTGGTGATAACGGTCAGGTAGATGTTAAATATATTTTAGGTCGTGCCGTTCTTCGTGTTTTTCCTTTAAGTAAGTTCGGAGGTATGAATTAAATGAGCGACGGTAACGTTATTCAGTGGTTTCCGGGGCATATGGCAAAAACACGCCGCAAAATCACCGAAAGCTTGTCTTTGGTAGATGCGGTTGTAGAAATTACCGATGCCAGAATACCTGTCAGTAGCCGAAATCCGGAGCTGGCGGGTATCGTTATTAATAAACCGCTTATTGTTCTTTTAAATAAAAGTGATATGGCGGACCCTAACGAAACCTCAAAATGGATTAAAAAGCTCTCAGAGCAGGGTGTAACAGCGCTTCCTATGGATTGTCGCTCAGGTAAGGGCGTAAACGCCTTTCCTTCCGCTGTTAGAGAGGTTTTAAAAGAAAAAATCGAGCAAAACAAAGCAAAGGGTATGGTTGGTAAACCGCTTAGAATTATGGTTGTTGGCATACCAAATGTTGGTAAATCATCATTCATTAATCGCCTTTGCAAATCGGGCAAGGCAAAGGTTGAGGATAGACCCGGCGTTACCCGTTCTAATCAGTGGTTTAAGGTAGATAACGGCTTAGAGCTTTTAGATACCCCCGGTGTTTTATGGCCGAAATTTGATGACCCTACCGTTGGAATTCGCCTTGCCTGTACCGGTGCCGTTAAGGACACCGTAATGGATATTGAAACACTTGCCGTTAATTTTATTAATGAGGTTAAGTACCGCTACGGTCATTTGCTTGAGCAAAGATATAAATTTACGCTCGATACCGATGCAGAGCCATATGATATTTTGTGTGAAATCGGCAGAAAACGCGGTATGGTTATTCGCGGCGGTGAAATAGATACCGAACGCGCAGCAGTTATGCTTATGGATGAATACCGCTCGGGTAAAATCGGCAAAACAACTTTAGATAGCGCCGATGAAAAAGGAGCTGAAGATAATGCCTGATTATACCTATGAAATTTCCGCTAAAAATAATGGATATAGCGTTATTTGCGGTGTAGATGAGGCGGGCAGAGGTCCTTTAGCAGGTCCCGTTTGCGCAGCTTCAGTAATCCTGCCCGAGGGCGAGGTTATTGAAGGTCTTAACGATTCTAAAAAGCTTAGCGAAAAAAAGCGTGAAGCCCTTTTTGATGTTGTTAAACAAAAAGCTATTGCTTGGTCGGTTGCCTTTGCATCTGTCGAAGAGATTGAAGAGCATAACATTTTAAACGCTACCTTCATTGCAATGAACAGAGCTATTGAAGGTCTGGGGGTTAAACCCGATTTTGCTTTAATTGACGGCAATAGAATTCCAAAGGATATTAAAATCCCCTGCGAAACTATTGTAAAGGGCGATTCGCTTTCAATGTCTATTGCGGCGGCGTCAATACTCGCAAAGGTAACTCGTGACAGATTAATGCTTGAGCTTGATGAAAAATATCCACTTTATGAGTTTAAAAAGCATAAGGGATACGGTACTGCTTTGCATATGGATTTAATTCGTAAATACGGTCCATCAGAGTGCCACCGCCCAAGCTTTCTTAAAAAAATAAAATGAATAAATTAAATAATGCAATGGGTAAGGCGGGGGAGAACATTGCCGTAGAATTTTTGCGTGAAAAGGGCTTTTTTATTTCTGCACGCAATTTCAGATCCAGTCGCGGTGAAATTGATATTATAGCCGAAAACCGAGAGCTTGTGCTTTTTGTAGAGGTAAAACTAAGACGCGCAGATGCGGGTTATATGCCGCGTGAAGCGGTAACAGCCGATAAACGGAACCGCCTGTTACACGCCGCTAAAAGCTTTATTTACCGTAGTAAGGCAACCCAAAATCCCCGCTTTGATATTATAGAAATTATCACAAATGAACGCCAAGATTTAAAGGATGCAGATATTAATTGGATAGAAAATGCTTTTTAATTTTATAAATGGGAGCAGTTTTTATGTATTATTTCGATTTGCACGCCGATACGCCTTATGTGTTAGATTTAAAAAAGGAAGCTAAATCTTGTGTTGATTTAATAAACCATCCGTTTGGGCGCTATAATCAGGTTATGGCTATCTTTTTAAAAGATAATGAAGCGCAACCGTTTAATAGCTATAATAGACGTGTAAAGCTAATTAAGCGTTATCTTGAAAGATGTAATTTTCCGCTTGTTTCAGGTGATTTAAAAATGGGTAGCGGCGCAATATTTTCGGTTGAAAACGCTAGCTTTTTAGCTGATGATTTGAATTTTTTGTACACCCTGAAAAACGATGGCGTAAAGCTTTTAAGTCTTACTTGGAACGGGGATAATTTACTAGCCTCGGGTGCAAACGGTAACGGCGGTATAACACCTTTGGGCAGGGAAGCTATACGTGAAATGAACCGCCTCGGTTTGGCTCTTGATATATCTCATTTAAGCCATAGAGCCGCTATGGAGGGCATAGAGCTTGCCGATAAGGTTTTAGCAACCCATAGCGCGTTATTTTCACTAAATCCACATCAAAGAAATCTAAAAAATGAACACCTTTTAGCCTTAAAGCAAAAGGGCGGAATTGTTGGCATTTGTTTTTATCCGTTATTTTTAGGCGGGGAAGATGTTTTTGAGAGAATTTATAACTCAATAGAGCATCTTATTTCTTTAGGGATGGAAAAAAACATAGCCTTTGGCAGTGACTTTGACGGTGCTGAAATGGCTGAAATTTTATGTAAAACAAAGCAGGTTACAAACCTTTTTGACGCTTTGCATCAAAGGGGTTTAGAAAAATCATTGCTAAATAGAGTTTTTTGTCAAAATGCTATTGATTTTTTTGATAAAATATGCAATAATTAATTGTTATAAAATATGGTGTTTTCACTTTAGGGTGAGCAGTTAAACCCGAACCCGCCTCAAAGCGGCATATTTCGGCGCTTTTTACCCAATTTAATCTTGCAAGGCGTCAGCCTTGCTTCGCTTAAATCGAATAAAAATCCCCCAAAATCTTCTCTCTTTGAGGTCAAAGATTTTAAAAAGTGTGGATTTTAGTTCAATTGAGGCACAAAACGCAGCCAATACTACCGTATTGGCGAGTATTTTAACGAAAAGTGAGCAAAAATCCACCGTTTTAAAACGCGGTTCGGGTTTG
>JAFSDM010000005.1 GCA_017436225.1 Clostridia bacterium
GGTACCGCCGTAATAGTTTACACCCTGTGGTTCATCTAATATGAAAAGCATTGCAATTTCGGGGTTATCTATTGGGGCTACGCCGCAGAAGGATGCAACATAAAGCCTCTTTTTGCCTGTATCAAGCATTTCGGAAACCTTTTGTGAGGTACCTGTTTTACCGCCAATTCTGTAACCGGGAACATAGGCGTTTTGACCGCCGCCACCGTCCACAACAGCTTCCATAAGCTGGCAAACAAGCTTTGAGGTTTCCTTAGAAATAACCTGTCTTTTTACAACGGTGGAATTGCTTTTTACAACATTGCCTTTAGAGTCTATAACCTTATCAACCACGTGAGGTTGAACCAAATATCCGCCGTTTACGGTTGCAGAAATTGCGGTTAACAACTGAATTGGCGTAACTTTAAAGGTTTGACCGAAAGCAGATGAGGAAAGCTCGGTGGGACCCATATTTTTTTCGCTATGGTACTGTGAGGAAGCCTCGCCTACTAAATCAATACCTGTTTTTTCGGTTAAGCCAAAGGCTTTAAAATATTTAGAAAATGTGTTTGCACCGATTGACTGACCCAGAGAAATAAAGAACGGGTTGCAGGAATTTTGCACGGCTTGAGTAAGATTTTGCATACCGTGACCGATTTTTTTATGACAAGAATATCTTTGTCCTGCAATAACTATATATCCGGGGCAATTGCAAGATGTATTAAGGTTTGCAAAGCCTTCCTCAATACCTATTGCCGCAGTAATTACCTTAAAAACGGAACCCGGCTCATAAGCGTCGGAAATGATTTTGTTTCTCCATTGACGGTTTCTAAGCTCGGCTAATTTTTGACTTCTTTCATCGCCTTCAAGCTCATCAACCACCGCTTGGTCCGACTCGCTAAGCTTAAAGGGCTCATTACAGTCAAAATCACCCTTGGTTGCCATTGCAAGAACTGCGCCTGTATTAACATTCATAACAAGGCAGGCGCCGCGTTCGGCGACCTTGTTATTAACAATGGCGGTTTCAAGGTGCTTTTCTGCAACATACTGAATATAAGAATCAATTGTAAGCACTAAGGAATTACCCGGCTCAGCGTCTACAACCTTTTCATAGCTGAAAGGCATATCAGCGCCGTTTGCGTTTTTAGCCGCAACTACTCTGCCCGCAACGCCTGTAAGCTCCTCCTCATAGGTTAGCTCTAAGCCCGAAAGACCTTGATTATCATCACCTACAAAGCCCAAAACGGTTGAAGCGATATTTTCGGAATAATAACGGGTTGTTGCTTCGTCGATACCAACATAGTTAGAGATTTTTAAATCCTTATTGGCTTTTATAAATTCGCGAACCTTATTAGCATCATCTTCGCTTACCTTTTTCTTAAGTTCAACGTAGTATCTGGAGGTTTTATTTAATTTTTCAATAACATCCTCTTTTTTTAGAGAAAGTATGGTGGATAAATTATCGGCAATTACATTTTTAACCTTTTCGCTTTCCTCTGCCGAGAGCTTGGTTAAATCGTTCGGAGTAACGTAAATGGTCCAAACTGTTGCGCTTTTTGCAAGAACATTCATATTAGTATCATAAATGTTTCCACGCTCGGCGGCTATATAAGCATCGTGCAATTGCTGTGCAGAAGCCTTGCTTTGATATTCCTCACCGCGAACTAACATTATTGTAACAAGTCTAAAGCTTGTAACGCTTACCGTAGCAATAACAACAGCAAGCATAATAACCATAATTCTTTTAAGCATTTGCCTGCTGGGACCCTTTTTTGCCATAATTTCACCTCCAAAAAATCTTCTTTTATAATGCCCAAAACGAGAGTTAAAAAATTTTAACTCCCGCCACTATCATTTTAGATTATGTTTTATTTTTGCTAATTATTCTCAGCAGATAATGCATCTTCGCCCAAAACTGCCTTATTATCCTCGTTTGTTCTTATATAAACAATTTGACTTTTGGATAATTTTCTCATACCCAAGGAGGTTGCCGCCTCTTCCAAATTGCTATATGAAAGCTTTTGCTCCATTTTAAAATTAACAGACGCCAACTTACTTTCCGCAAGACTGATTTGATTTTCCATTTTTGTTATTTTTTGTTCTGTTTCGGTGATTTGTGAACGAAGTATAATATTTCCGCTAAGCATACCAATTATAAATACGGTTGCTAAAATTGCAGAAACCTTGCCCGATAAGCCTGAAGCCGCTCTTTTGCGACGCATTGCTCTTTTCTTTTGCTCCTCGGGAATATCAATTATCTTGCCCTTTTTAGGTGTCGGCACCTTTTTTGCAGGAGCAAACATTGAAAAATCATATGCAAGACTATCTTCATAATATTTTAAATTGTTCATTTAAGTTTACTCTCCTGCCTTTTTTTATTTTATCCTTTCAATTGCACGTAGCTTTGCGCTTCTGCTACGCGGATTGTTCTTAAGCTCTTCCTCACTTGGAGTTATTGGCTTTTTAGAAACTAATTTTCCGTCGGGGGTTTTTCCGCATACACAAATTGGAAAATCTGACGGACAGGTGCAACCCTTTGTTAATTCCGCAAAGGCCTGCTTTACCATTCTGTCTTCTAAAGAGTGGAAGGTAATTACCGCTAACACTCCGCCTTTATTTAATCTGTAAAAGGCTTTTTTCAAAACCTCTTCAAGCGCTTCAAGTTCTCCGTTTACTGCAATTCTTATTGCCTGAAAGCTTTTGCGAGCGGGATGCCCATCTCTACGAGCTGCCGCGGGAACCGCCGATGAAATGATTTCTGCCAAACGAGCGGTTGTTGTAATGGGGGCGATATTTCGCTCTCTTTCAATCGCCTTTGAAATTCTAAAGCTGAATTTTTCCTCACCATATCGGCTTAAGATATCGCTTAACTGCTCTACCGAAAGGTTATTAACCAAATCTGCCGCGGTAGTACCGCTTTGAGCCATTCGCATATCAAGCGGAGCATCATTATGATAAGAAAATCCACGCTCTGCCTCATCCAGCTGATGCGATGAAACACCTAAATCTAAAAGCATTCCGTCAATGCCCGAAATTTTTTTGCTATCCAGAACCTTATCAAAGTCCTTAAAGTTTGACTGCACAACCTCTGCGGGTAAGCCTTTAAGTCTTGCGCTAGCCGCCTTGATGGCATCGGGGTCACGATCTAAGGCAATAAGCTTGCCGCCCTTTAGCTTAGAGGCTATATGAAAGGAATGACCGCCGCCACCTGCGGTGCCATCTACATATAGGCCATCTTCCTTAATATTAAGCGCTTCGATAGATTCGCCAAGTAAAACTGAGATATGTGAAAATTCCATACTCACTACCTCTATAGGTTAAACTCTTCGGCAATAGCGTCCATACTCTCTTCACTGCACTCAGAATCTTCTTTAGCCCAGTTTTCAGGACACCAAACTTCAAAAAAGTCAGACATACCTATAAAGCAAACATCACCGCTAAGCTCTGCAAACTCGCGAAGCTTTGCAGGAATTAAAATACGACCCTGTGCATCACACTCAACGGTTGTTGCACTGGAATAAATTTTTCTTTTAAAGCCGCCTGCCCTTGCAGGAAGTGCGCGGAGCTTTTCATCAAGTAAAGCCCACTGCTCTAATGAATATACACGAAGGCAGGGACGACTATCTATACTGCGGCAAATCATAAAGCTTTCGCCCAGTTCATCACGAAATTTTGAAGGAATAAACGCACGGCCTTTTTTATCTACGCTATGTTGAAACTCTCCAAAAAACATATTCGCCCCTCCTTTTCACCACAATTATTGACAGATGATGTATTTTTAAACCACTTTCCACCACCGTGATGTTCTTATTATAAACAAATACATCCAATAATGCAAGTGTTTTTTTAGGTTTTTTTGTGATTTTTTAAAAATTTTTATAAAATTGTGGTTTTAAAAAATCCACATACAATATATAGTGTAGCGACCGTAAAAGTGTTATTTATAATGTTATAGTGCTATCTTATTGACTTTTTTTATAATTAAGGTTATAATCTGCTTATGTTTATTAGTTTTGGAGGAAGCTTTTATGAAATTTAAATTTTCCATTTTAAACAAATCGCTAATTATTTCAGACGAGCAAAACGTTATTCTTACAAACATTAAAATCAGAATAAACTACATTCGCAGTAAAAACATTTCATACATCCCCTCCCTTGTTGAAGAAAACGGTTCTACTACAGTCGTTACCTTTGAACGATTTGAACCACGTTGGTGCCCTGAAGCCGACCACGTTAAACTTATTTTCCGTGAAGAAAACGGCGCCCTTTTAGCAACTGCTGACTTTGCTTGTAATCTTAATCTTGGCACTCCCTACAACTTCACCTACGCCGCTTTTGAATCGGCTTTTATTGATTTTAAAGTTCCTGAAAGCAAAAGTGGTATGCTCAGTTTACATTCTACTATTCCGTTCTGGCTCACCCCCTCCTTTGCTGATGATATAAAAAATGTAGAATGCTTCTTAGAAAAAGAGATTGGTAGTCTTTCATATAAAATAGGCAATAACCACGTGCATATTTTGCCTTTATATAATAACGATACCCGCACTCACATTGAAGCCGAAGGCTTTGTTGTTAATACTTGTATTGCAAACAAGGATACTATAAATTCTGCCGTATTTTTAATTGCTTCTGCCAAGAATCCTTTTGCGGCAATTCGCACCAATCTTTTGGCAGGTAAAGCTTTAAATGAAATAATCACTCCCCTTTTGGAAGAAAAACAAGTACCTACTACCTTTGATGGATTTGGTTGGTGCACCTGGAACGCTTTTTACAAAGAAGTAACCAGCGAAAAAATTTACAATCAACTTGAAAGCTTTAAACAAAAAGGTATAAAAATAAAATGGCTTTTGGTCGATGACGGTTGGCAACAGTTTGAAGATAAAAAACTGCTTAGCATAAAAGAAGACCCCAAAAAATTCCCCGAAGGTTTTAAAGCCTTTACCAAAAAGGTAAAAGAGGAATATGGAATTAAATACGTTGGTGTATGGCACGCCTTTGAAGGATATTGGGGTGGCATACATAAAGACGGCGAACTGTACCAAAACAATAAAGACTTATTCTTTGAAACGCCAAAGGGTTTGGTAGTCCCAGGTCCAACCGAAGAGAACGCCTTTAAGTTTTGGGATATGCAACACAGCTACTTGAAAGAGCAAGGCATTGATTTTGTAAAGGTTGATAACCAGGCTTCTGCATCATCTAAATACGATAACGTTCTTCCCGGTTCTAGTGCGGTAAGATTACTGCACGCCGCTATTGAAAAATCCGTGTTCAAGCATTTTGGCGGTTCTGTAATTAACTGTATGGGCGTTAAAATGGAAAATATTCTCTCTCGCCCAATGTCTGCAATTACCCGCAATTCTGATGATTTTTATCCCAACAAGCCACACGGATTTATATCACACATTAACCAAAACGTTTACGTTGCGCCCATTCAAGCCCCGCTTTACAACTGCGATTATGATATGTTCTGGACCCACCACGAAACTACAACCGTAAGCGCGGTTCTACGTGCTATAAGCGGTGGCCCCGTTTACATAAGCGATGAGGTTGGTAAAACAAATGAGAAGGCTTTGCTTCCACTTGTTACACCAAACGGTGACGTATGGAAGTTTGACTCTGCCGCAATGGTGACTGAAGACCTTTTTTACACCGACTGCAGCAAAAAAGGAGTACCGCTTAAGGTATGGAACAAATCGGGTGATAATTTTGTTGTTGGTGCCTTTGGCATTACGGTAGATAAAACCGTTAAAGGTAGCTTCAAGTTAAGCGATATTCCAAATGCAAGCGGAAAATATTTGGTACACGACTTCTTTGGCGATAAATATTTTGTTTTAGACGAAAAGGGCAGAATTGAAATCGAAACCGATTACAACACCTGTTCACTTTACACTCTTTACAAAATATCAGATGAGGGCACCGTTAAGCTAGGTGATAAATCATTCTACGCAGAGGGTGCAGACCCCAATCCAAAAACCGTTTTGGTAAGCGATTTATCTAAGGAATAGCCATTTAGTATTTATATGTAATAAACAAAAAAGTGCGGAGTTCAAAAAACTCCGTACTTTTTATTGAAAAATTTGTGAATTTATGAGATAATAGATAGGAATTATTTTTAAAAGAGGTTTAATATGGAAAAACAAACAAAATCGCAAAAGCCACATCTTTTAAAAAGGTTTTTGCCCTACTACAAAAAATACACTAAAACGCTTATTTTAGATTTGTTTTGCGCATCGCTTACAACTGTGTGCGAGCTTATTTTACCGCTTATTGCAAGGCAAATAACAGGTTACGCTACCGATAATATTGCCGCCCTTACTACTTCACTTATTATTAAATGGACGGTATTTTACATAATTTTAAGAATAATAGACACTTTGGCTAACTACTATATGGCATCTGTTGGGCATATAATGGGCGCAAAAATTGAAACCGATATGCGACACGATTTCTTTTCGCACCTGCAAAAGCTTTCTTTCACCTATTATGACAGCGCAAAGGTTGGTACGCTTATGTCACGTATCACCAACGACCTTTTTGATGTTACGGAATTTGCCCACCACTGCCCCGAAGAATTTTTCATAGCAGGAATTAAGATAATTGCATCGTTTATAATTCTTTGCACTATGAACGTGCCATTAACCTTAATTGTTTTTGCCATTATCCCCTTTATGACGCTTATTTTAGCACGATACCAAAGAAAAATGAAAGCCGGCTTTCGAGATTCCAGAACTCAAATAGGCGAACTTAATTCACAGATTGAAGATAGCCTGCTTGGAATTAGAATTGTTAAATCCTACGCCAAGGAAGAGTATGAGCAAAATAAATTTGATAACGGCAACCAAACCTTTTTAAGGGTTAAAGAGCGTGTTTATAAAGTTATGGGCGCTTTTCAGTCCTGCACCCGACTTTTTGATGGTTTAATGTACATTGTGGTTGTTGCGGTAGGCGCGTTTTTCCTTAAATTCGGCAAGATTACCGCGGGTGACTACGTAGCATACCTGCTTTTTGTTAGTACTCTTATGACTTCGGTTAGAAGAATTGTAGAATTTTCCGAACAGTTCCAACGCGGTATGACCGGTATTGAACGTTTTTCAGAAATTTTAGACATTGAACCCGATATTAAAAATGCAAAAGATGCAAAAGAAATTAAAAACGTTAAGGGCGAAATTGAGTTTAAGGATGTTTCCTTTCATTATAACGAAGGCAAAAGAGATGTTATTTCTAATCTACAGCTTAAGGTTCCCGCAGGTAAAAACATTGCTCTTGTTGGACCTTCGGGCGGCGGTAAAACAACTCTTTGCTCACTTATCCCCCGTTTTTACGATTTAACTTCCGGCACAATTACCATTGACGGCACAGATATTAAATCTATAACCTTAAAATCGCTCAGAGAAAATATTGGCGTGGTTTCGCAAGATGTTTACCTTTTCTCAGGAAGTATTAAAGAAAATATTGCCTACGGCAAACCAAATGCAACCGATGATGAAATTAAAGCCGCCGCAAAGCTTGCGGGCGCTGATGAATTTATAGAAGAGCTGCCCGACGGCTATGATTCATACGTTGGTGAGCGCGGAATTATGCTTTCAGGCGGACAAAAGCAACGCATTTCTATAGCACGTGTATTTCTTAAAAACCCACCTATTTTAATTCTTGATGAAGCTACAAGCGCTTTGGATAATGAAAGCGAAAGACTTGTGCAACGCTCTATTGAACGCCTTACAAGGGGAAGAACAACCTTCACTATTGCACACCGCCTTACAACAATAAAAAATGCCGATGAAATTTTAGTGCTTACCGAAAAGGGTATTGAAGAATCGGGAAGTCACAAGCAGTTGATTGAAAAAGGCGGAATTTACAGCGAATTTTATAAGCTTTATTCAGCAGAATGATTGAAACAAAAAAGCATAGCAACCATAAACGGTTTGCTATGCTTTTTGTTTACTCTATTGAGGTTGTTTGGCTTTCTGCCGACTCATTTGAGCTTGACTGCTCAGTATCGGAAGAGTCAACAGGTTTATTTTTTGTGTTAACTATTTTAACGGTGTTTTTACTGTTATTTTTTGTGGTTAGCTTTACAGTTGTATTTTTATTGCTTACTGTATAACCGTTTGGAACAGAGGTTTGAATAAGAGTGTATTCGCCGTATTTTAAACATTCTTTAGTGAGTTTACCGTTTTTATCAGTTTTGCCTAAATTTATTGTTTTGCCTGTTTCCTTGCTTTTTAAGGAAAAACTAACACCTGCAACAGGGGCAGAATTATCATCCTTAAGCTCAACCTCAAGCATTGCCGCCATTCTAATATTAGATGGGGTTGTAACAACCATCAAAGGCCATTGTGCCTCGGGTCCGTAAAGCATACGTTCAACAGCGCACATCTCGGGACCGTTTTTAGTGCCTACGTGGTAAACCCAATGGTTTCCGTTTTTGTAGCCTGCATATACTACAACGTGAGAGCCTGTTCGATTTTTAGAATTTCTTGTAGCGTAGGTGCTGAAAATAATTATTGAACCTATTGGAATTTCTTCCTTTGGCTTAAAGACTATATATCTATTAGAATCTACCGAAGCGGTAAAATCTATTTTGCGGGAATACCCTTTTTTAACCCATTTTTGAACCGCTTTATACCAGCTGTCTGCAAGCTTTGTATTTTCGGGGCGTGGAAGTGATGAAGTATCAATACCTGCTACGTTTGGCAAATAATTAAAATACACGTAGGTTGCAAAGGAAGCGCAAACAAATCCGCCTCTTTCAAAGGCCTTTATATCAGGCTTACCATTTTTTGTTTCCAGTCCTGTAGAACCGCCTGCATAGGTAATGTTTGAAAGCCAGCCGTAGCCTCTTTTATATTTTGCAAGAATGTAGGTCCACATTTTGCCGTCAGCACGGTGTTTTTTCATATTATAGCCTGTGTAAATAAGTGAATCCATAAATACGTTATCTTCAATATCAAGATTAGTATTGTACTTATAATCACCCTGCAACACAGTGTTTTGTGAGGTAGTAGAGCTTTGTGGCTTTGAAGATGGCTTTTTAGAGGTGTTAGTGCTTGAGGGCTTTTTGGAGGTAGAGGTTGCAGAGGAAATTAAAGAACTTACCTCTTGGCTTGAAGCTTCAGAAGAAATTAAGGAAGATAAATCAGAAGACTCTAAAAGCTCAACAGACTCATTATTAGAGGAGTCGGCTGTTACGGTATCATCGGGTGCTGAATATACGGTAACAGCAACCGTACAAAAGCAAACAAGCAATGCCAAAACCGCAATTACCGAAAACTTATGCTCCTTAATTTTTTTAAATTTTGGGCTATTAATAATATGCTTTAAAAAATCTTTAATCATACTAACTTTCACCTATATATTTTTTTAATAATCAACCAGTTTAGTTTACTACTATAATTGCTTTAAGTCAACACTAAAATATCATTTGCGACTAAAAATCTACTTAATTAACATAAACGAGCAAATAAAAATCATTTTTATACCATAAATAACTAAGGAAAAATTAAAAAGCAGGTTGCTTTTGCAACCTGCAATAAAACTTATTTTGTATTAAGAAGCTTATTAAGCTCATTCATAAAGGTGCCAATATCCTTAAACTGACGGTAAACCGATGCAAAACGAACATAGGCTACTTCATCAACATCCTTTAATTTATCCATAACAAGCTCGCCGATTTTATCGCTGGAAACTTCGCGGTCGAGAGAGTTTTGAAGTACAACTTCAATTTCATCAATCATTGTTTCAAGCTTTTCTAAAGAAACGGGACGCTTTTCACAAGCTCTGAGAAGACCGTTTAAAAGCTTGTCGCGATTAAATACCTCGCGAGATTTATCTTTTTTAATTACAATGATAGGAAGACTTTCAACAATTTCGTAGGTTGTAAAACGTTTTTGACAGTTTAAACACTCACGTCTACGGCGAATACGCTCACCCTCATCAGTTGGGCGCGAATCTATAACCTTGCTTTCCTCAAACGAGCAATAAGGACATTTCATACACCAATAACCGCCTTTTTAAATAATTTAAAAGCATTATACCACACATTGTAGAAAATTGCAAGTATTTGCGTTAATTTTCGCTATATGTTATGTTTGATGGCTTTATAAAACTATTGAATCAATCTTTTGTAATTCTTCAGCTGTAAAACTTAGATTGTCAATCATAGCAATATTTTCTACAATTTGCTCCGGCTTTGAGGCGCCGATTAACACACTGGTTATTTCTTCTTTACTATATAGCCAAGAAAGAGCCATTTGCGCCAAGGTTTGTCCTCTTTCCTTAGCTATTTCATTCAACTTTTCAATTTTTTGCAGAATATCATCAGAAAGAGATTTTTCGTTTAAAAAGCGTCCGTCGGTTCTCATGCGGCTGTCACTCGGAATACCCTTTAAATACCTATCTGTAAGCAAGCCCTGTGCTAAGGGACTGAATATAATCATACCCTTATTTTCGGTTTTAGCCATATCAAGAATTCCGTTTTTTTCTACCGTTCTGTCAAAAATCGAATATCGGTTTTGATTTATAACAAACGGACAGTGGAGTTCATTTAAAATATCCGCTGCCTTTTTCATTGTTTCGCCATCATAGTTTGATAAACCAACATAAAGCGCCTTGCCGCTTTTTACAATGCTATCAAGCGCCCACATAGTTTCGTAAAGCGGCGTGTTGGGGTCCATTCTGTGATGGTAAAAAATATCTACATAATCCAAATTCATTCTTTTAAGGCTTTGGTCAATGCTTGCGGTTAAATATTTTTTACTACCAAAATCGCCATAAGGACCCGGCCACATATAAAATCCCGCCTTGGTGCTAATAATCATTTCATCTCTATAAGCGCTTAAATGGTCATTTAGTATTTTTCCAAAATTAGTTTCAGCGCTACCGGGTGCAGGACCGTAGTTATTCGCCAAATCAAAATGTGTAATACCATTATCAAATGCCGTAAAACACATATCACACATAACGCCATATTCCGCGTTGTCACCAAAATTGTGCCACAAGCCAAGTGACACGGCAGGAAGTTTTAATCCGCTTTCACCACATTTTCTATACGGCATATTGTCATAACGTTTTTTATTAGCTGTATGTTTCATAAAAATCCCCCTTAATAATGTCTTAAAATCATTTGTAGAACTATCTTTAAGAGTATTATAGCATAAGCTTTAACTTTCCGCAACAAAAGGAAGGGTCTCCCCTTCCTTTTATAGTTTAAACTTTATTCTACTTATCAAAACTTGGGTTAAACGCGTAGAAATTCTTTTCATTTAGCCTGTCTTGTGCTAAGCGTAATCCTTCACCGAAGCGTTGGTAGTGGACTACTTCGCGCTGGCGTAAGAATTTTATGGCATCTCTAACGTCGGGGTCATCGCAAAGACGAAGAATATTATCATAGGTGGTGCGTGCCTTTTGTTCGGCGGCAAGGTCTTCGTGAAGGTCGGTTATAACATCGCCCTTTGACTGAATATACGCCGCTGTAAACGGTACGCCCGCTGCCGATGACGGATAAACACCCGTTGTATGGTCTACAAAGTAGGTGTCAAATCCGCTCTTTTTAATTTCATCAATACTTAAATCGCGTGTAAGCTGATAAATTATAGCTCCTACCATCTCTAAATGAGCAAGCTCCTCTGTACCGATGTCTGTTAATAAACCCTTTAGTTCGGGATATGGCATTGCGAAGCGCTGACTTAAATATCTTAAGCTTGCGCCTAGCTCTCCGTCGGGTCCGCCATACTGACTGGCTATGACCTGAGCTAGCTTTGCGTTGCAATTTTTAATTTTTACGGGGTACTGAAGCTTTTTTTCATACTGCCACATTTATTTTTTCGCCTCGCTTTCATTTTCCCACGGCCATGGCGCGTTTAGCCAAGCGAAATCAGTATCGCCGTATAAATCTTTAGCAAGGAGTGGTCCAAAACGTGCCTCATACTCTTTTTTATACTCCGCCGCCTTTAGCAAATATTCTTTCATACTTTTAAAGGCGGTGGCATCATTTTTGTGGGTATCCAGATAGAGTTGCATTTCGAGCGCGGCAAACTGTGCCCCCGAAAGCTTTTTAAGAAGTTTTTCTCTTTCGCTCATAATTTAACCCCTTTATATTCTTTTACCCAAAAAGGGTTTATCTAAATTAGTGAATAGCGTACCTGATTTTAAGGCTTCTTCCTCTGTAAAAATATTCTCAATTTTTTGAAAAGGCACATACGCCATAGTAAGGGGCAAATTTTTAAGCTGAGTATCACAAAACTTGTGTTCCCCCGCCATATTTTGTTTTACCTTAAAGGCATATGCTGATTTTTCACTTCTTTCCGCATTCGGTTTTGCTTTAAAATACCTTTCAATTCCAAACTCTTGCGGAGAAATACCAAATTCTTTGAGGTAGTCTTCCATACCTTTTCCTCCCAGTGAATATTATAAGTTTAGATTTGCTTTATAACGCTATAAGGCTTTGCCAAGGGGAAATATCCCCTAAAATATTATATTCACTTGTCCTACCGCGTGTGCAAAAAAGCATAAAAAACAACCTGCAGAAAATTCTGCAGGTTGAAAAATACTAACTATTTAATTATTTTCTTTTTTTAATGATAAGAACAACTGCTAAACCAACAAGAACTACTGCTAAAATAACAATAATTAAAATCTTGCCGTTAAAGCCGCCCTCGTTGCTGCTATCTGCATCTGCATCAGCATCTGCATCTGCGTCTACATCAACGTCGGTGTTAGCGTCGCTGGAGGTAGCATCGGTATCAGCTGTGTCAGAGGTTGTAGGAACTTCAGATTCTGTATTAAGTACAGGAATTACTTCTTCCTTTTTCTCGCCGCAAACGGAGCAGGTGTATGTTTTAAGACCTGTTTCGGTTTCGGTTGCTTCTTTAGTTACAACTGCCTTACCAAAGCTGTGACCTTTAGCCTTGATGGTGTTGGTGGTTTTTTGACCGCAAACGGTACATTCGCCGCTTTCTTTACCAGCTTCAGTACAGGTTGCTTCCTTTTCTACCTTAGCATTAGCAAATTTGTGACCAAGTGCTGCGATATCTTTAGTTTCTTTATTAGAGCAGATAGAGCAAACTCTTTCCTGTGCGCCCTTTTCGGTACAGGTTGCTTCTTTGGTTACGGTCCAAGCGCCATAAGAGTGAGTCTTAGTTTTTGCAATAGCTACATCTTTAGTAGCGTCACAACCGCTAGCAGTACAGGTGTAATGGGTGTTACCTTGTTCTTTGCAGGTTGCCTTCTTAGTTACAGTACCTTTATCCCAAGTGTGAGCTTTTGTTTCAACGTTACCGCACTCAGAACAGGTACGGGTGTGGTTGTTAGCGTCCTTTTTGGTGTAGTTGCCATACTTATGGGTGGTGCAGGTAATTTTAACGGTTTTAGATGCGTTTACATTTAAAATTTCGTTAGAACCGTTTTTAGCAATTACATTAACATTAACCTTTTCGCCATCAGCAGAAACTGTTTTTGCCTTTAAAACAAGCTTGAAAAGATTGCCGTTTACGTTGGGTGAAGCAAGGCCGCCTAATGAGCCTTTGTTTTTTGCAGTATCAAAAACTTTGATGCTACCTTCTTTAAGCCAAGAACCGGAAACAAGCTCAAAGCCGTCATCAAAGGTGATAGCAACTGCAATAGAGGAAGCGTCTGCGCAATCCTTAACGTTTACAGTTAATTCAATGTTGCTACCAACTGCTACAGAACCGTTACCATTAAGGGTGCTGCTGCCTGCTGCGCTTGCAGTTATGCAAACGGTCATCATTAAAACGAGGCATGTGATTAAACTAATAATTTTTTTCATTTTTAAAATCTCCTTTTTTATTTAAGCGGATAATCTTCGGGGAAGAAGGTATACATAAGCAAATGCTCGGCATCGGCATCGTTTACCTTACCGTCTCCGTTGAAATCGCACTTTATACTAATTGGGTAATCCTCCGGGAAGAAGGTATGCATAAGCAAATACTCAGCATCAGCGTCATTTACTTCATAAGAACCGTCAACGTCACCTTGAACTGCCTCAAGCTCACCGAAGGCTGAAATAAAGCACTGAACAATAACTCTTGTTGAGAAGTCGTTGATGTGAATTACACAGTCGTTGAAAATATCGTGCATTTCTTTAACTTCAACTACTTCATCAGCTACTGCCAAAGTATTTACAAAAGCAACAGATTTATTATTTTTGCAAAGGTCATCATATACCTTGCGATATTTATCATGATTTTCCTTAGTGTGCTGTACTACTGATTCGTGATGTCTGGTTGAACTCCACAAAAGGATTTCTGCATTATCATCCTTTTTGTACTGACGGTATTTATCAATAATTGATTGCATATAACCATAGTACTGATCCGACGTATAGCCTGCGGTTAAATCATTACCGCCGTATGCAAGAATTAAAAGGTCGGGGGTTTCGTAGGTCCAACCGAAATCTCTTTCTAAGTAACCTAAACGAGTAAGTATTTTTTCACTACCCCATTTAGCAGTTTTACCGCCGTGAGCAATATTTTTAAAGGTAATATTAGCGTCGGGGTAAAGGGTTTCAAGGGCTTGCTCTAACATAACGGGCCACGAAGGGGTGAAAGGCGCAAAATTTAAAGTATTTATATTTTGACCGCCGTTATCATTGTAAAGGTCATCAAAATCCTGACCGCTTGTGGAAGAACCGCAAGAAAGAGAGTCGCCTAAAACAACAACCTCTACATCCTCGCCCTTTTCAAGCTTTTGAATAAGATCGGGGATTTTATTAGAAATAGATGGAATTGAGATGTTCTCCGGATTAAAGGCTTCATCACCGGTCCATACCTTAGAATGTTCATAGGTTACATTAATTGCATATGCAGGGTAAACATAATCACTAACAAAATTTGCGTAGGTATTTTCTTTACCTACAAGAGGAAAGCCATTGTTAGAGTTTGTTTCTAAAGATCCTTTATATACAGGTATTTGAGAGCCTTCTAAAATTTTAAGGGTGCCATCCTCGGCTATTTCGTAGTCAACACCCTCTAAATAGGTTTTTGCAAGGTCATAAGAACGAACGGCAACAACCTTATCTATTGGATAAAGAAGCTTTAATTTTTCTCTACCGGGGATAATAAGTGCTGTTTCGTGGTAAACAACGTTACCCTCCCAAATAGGTGTAAGAGCCACTTCCTGATTATACTCATAAAGGGGAAGTCCGTTATAATTATTGGGATCTTGACGGTTTTCGTCGCCTTCACACTGAACCTTAATGGCTACATTCTTATCCTTTATAGTGTAGGTGTAGTAACCGCTGCTAGCTGTTAGGGTTTCACCGTTTACTGTAACGGTAGGAACAAGGTTATCCTTAGTTCTTACCTTAAACTGAATTTTTTCGTGGGCTACAAAATCCTTAAAGTAGCCACTTGTAATTTCTACCGAAGCAGCATCCTTATGGTCAACCGTAATATTAACCTTTTCGGGTGCGTTTTCAATCTTTCTTATTAAAATGTCATCAATATAAAGGGGGGTTTTATTAACAGTAGCATTTATATCTGATTTTAATCCATCTACATAGGAATAAGCGAAAACTAAGCCATCAGTGTTAGCTCCGGTTGAGAATTTTAAGGTAGCCTTTCTCCATTTGCCTGCTTCAAACTCGCCCGGTATGAAATACTCTGTCATTCTGAGAGTGCCACCGCCACCGTGTAAAATAGAATCAGCCATCTTCTTACCATCAACAGGCTTAACTATACCGTAGAATAATTCTTTAAGATAGATATCAGCATTAGTTGTGGTATAGGTATACCAGAAGGAAAGCTCATATTCGGTGTTGGGAGCTAAATTAAGCGGCATTGCGGCATATTGATAGTAGGTTTTACCCGTTAAGGATTTCTTACTACCGTTATAACCACCATTTGCGGAAACCGATAAGCTACCAAAGGAAGTCAATAGTTTACCTTTTGAAGTATAGGTGTACATATCTTGAGTACCTGTTTTTGTATGATCATACAATTTTGTACCCGAAGCATAGTCTTCAAAATCTTGGAAAACCTCGCCTTCCGTTAAGGGGATATTCTCAGCTTGTGCTATAACCGAGCCTAACCCTAAAATGCCAAAGCAACTAAAGGTAAGAGTAAGTGTTAATAAAATTGCTAAAAGCTTTTTCATTACATCTCTCCCTTTTTATTTAAGCGGATAATCTTCGGGGAAGAATGTATACATAAGCAAATACTCAGCATCGGAATCGTTTACCTTACCATCTCCGTTGAAATCGCACTCTTGATTAACGGGATAATCCTCAGGGAAGAAGGTGTGCATTAAAAGATATTCAGCATCGGCATCGTTAACGCCGTCTAAGCCGTCGATATCGCCTAATACTTCATCAGAAGAACCTAAGTTTTCAAATTTTTCTATGGCTGCGAGCAAAGTATCAAGGTTTGGTAAAAGACCATCATCGTTAAGCTCTGCACGGAGTGCTTTTGCATTTTCGATAGCCTCGCCGCTATCTGCAGTAACCTCACCGATTGCTTCGATTGCTAACTGTGTTTCATTAGCAAGCTTAAAGCGTGCAGCTGCTTCGTGAGCGGCAGCTTTTATTATAGCGCTTTCTTCTTCGTTTACGAGGTTAGAAGTACCGACAATGGTACCAATAAGGGAGGGTAAATCAACCTTGGTATCAACTGCGGAGATACCTGTAAAGGTTTCATACCACACAAGTGCGGCAATCATACGACCCTTATCATTAAGATGGTAACCATCACGGTTTAAGTTATCGCCCAGAGTAGTGGCTCTTGCTATTCTGATAGCTTCACCTGTAGGAATAAGGGGAATATAACCATGTCTTGCAGAAGCCTCTAGGCATGCATCTTCAATTGCTTCGTGCATTGTAGATTGGTCATTACCGTAATTGGCAAAACCGCTATGGGTGCTATTTGCAGCATATGCCCAAGTTGTATGGAAAAGGATTTCAGCATCAGGGCATTGCTTTTTAAAGTATGCTAAAAGGTCTTCGAGGTAAGGCTCAAATGTATTAGGCATACCACTATCCTGGCTAACCTGCTGAACTACAATGTAATCCCAATCGCTTGCTGCCAATGCTTGTTGCATAGTAACACCAGTAAAAATTTGTAGTTCTGCATCTTTTGTATAGTAACCCATGTTATACGCTGCTTGGCTGTTAAGCATATACTTGTAATGCTGAGCAAGTGAGCAACCGCCCTTTACACAGTTAGCTACGCGGAGGTCTTTACCGTCTGCCTTGGCAATATCATCAATAAAAACCGTAGCATCATCAGAGAAGCTATTACCGAATGCTAATACCTTAATGGTATCATCAGTTCTTTCTTGCTCATCAAAATCAATTATAGTTATTTCGCTTTGATCTTCAGCAACAGCAATCATAAGAGTATCAATATAAAGTGTATCGGTACTGTCATAAGGTTCAGAACCTGAATATTTAATTAGGATACCAAACTGCTCATAAGAATTTAAATCAGATATTTTAAAACGAAGTGTTGTATTTTTCCAATCGCCTATACCGTATAAAATTTCCTTAGAAAAAAGTGCTTTTGCATTATCTTTTATAGTCTCGCCCTGACTTGGATTATATCCAACAATGGCAAGCTTGGTTAGTGCGCTTTGCTTTGCCGCGGTAGGTACTTTTAATTTCCAATCCATACTAAACTCATAGTATGTACTGGTATCAAGGCCTTCTTTATTAATAGGAATAAAGAGATCATTCCACATTGCATAAACAGAAGCAGATTTCACACCCGTAGCAGCATCGTTGGTATCAAAACCAACTTTAGCCCAAGAGCTGCGATTTGTGATAAGAGCTTCTAGCTCTGTTTGGGTGGTAGTTTCAAAGCCTTCATAGAAAATTGCATTGGAATGGTCAGGCTCGGGTTTTATTTTAGGAGCTGTTACGGTAAGGGTAACGTCTTTAATGTCGTACATCAAATCGTTTGCTGCCTGTTGTACTCTAAACTGTAAAACTACAACTGAGGCTTTGGTAGAACCTTCTGTTTCGGCTTCAGCTGTAAACTCAAGCGTTACCTTCTTCCAATCTTTAAAAGCATTATTAAGTGAAACACTGGAACCACCAACACAGCCGTAAAGGGCACTGGATTTAATATAACCGGTATCAGAATAACTAGTTCGTGTATGTGTGTTGTAGCCCTCAACATTCCAATAAAAGTTCATATTGGCTCTACGAGATTTATTAGCATATAAGTTTCCATCTGAAAGCTTGTCTTTTACAGCTTCCCCTGCGGATACACCGTTTGTTTGATAGATTAAACACTCTGGACTAAAGGGCTGAGTCCATGAAGTAGAATAGTCTGCAGACCCTTCAGGAATACGCATATAATAGGTAAGGGTGTATTTTTGCCCGGGTG
This sequence comes from Clostridia bacterium, assembly GCA_017436225.1. Classification (GTDB taxonomy): domain Bacteria; phylum Bacillota; class Clostridia; order Oscillospirales; family Acutalibacteraceae; genus UMGS1279. The sequence continues at coordinate 18,318 of JAFSDM010000005.1, forward strand.
TTAATTCAAACGATTTACTTCTAACGTAAGCTGACTTCATATCAGCAACGGTAAGACGTGCAAAATCGCCCGCTCCCTCAGTCTTGCTTTCAACATTGCCGCTAACATACCAAGAAGTATTTGTTATATCTTTTTCAAAATCAGATTCAACTATAGTTTTGGTTTCTTCCTCCGCTAGTGTTGTAGCTGCACCAATAGCGCCAAAGCAACTAAAGGTAAGAATAAGTGTTAGTAAAATTGCTAAAAGTTTTTTCATAATATCTCTCCCTTTTTATTTAAGTGGATAATCTTCGGGGAAGAAGGTATACATAAGCAAATGCTCAGCATCGGCATCGTTTACCTTGCCATCTCCGTTGAAATCGCACGCTTGACTAACCGGATAATCTTCTGGGAAGAAGGTGTGCATAAGTAAATACTCAGCATCGGCGTCATTCACTTCGTAAGAACCGTCAACGTCACCTGCAACCGCTTCAATGTCACCAAATACTTTGAACGCCTCAATAGCGGCAAGCAAGGTATCAAGATTTGGCAAAAGTGTATCATTATTTAATGCTGTACGAAGTGCTTTTGCCTTACCAATTTTATTGCCACTGTCCTTAGTTACCTCACCAATTGCTTCAATAGCTAACTGAGTTTCGTTAGCTTTTTTGTAAAGCTCTACGGTCTCATGGGCTATGGTCTTCATAATCTGTTGTTCTTCTGCAGTTATGTTAAGACCTGTGCCTTTGTATTCTACACCATTATAACCATTTATATCAGAAGCACCTGTTATTTCGGTTGTGGAATACGAAAATACGAAGGTGCTGTTATCTGTTAAATCAACCTTATTGTCAATAGCTGAAACACCTGTAAACATTTCGTACCACATAAGTGCGGCAATTAAGCGACCTCTATCATCAAGGTGATGACCGTCACGGCTTAAATTGCGATCCATTGCATCTCTTGCCTTATTAATTGCTTCACCTACAGGAATAAGGGGCATAAAGCCGTGGTTTTGTGAAGCCTTTAGATAAGATTCCCTTATTTTTTCAAACATAGGATCTTCTTCGCTGTTGCCGTCACCATCGGTATCGAATACTGATTGACCTATGAACATATGGCTCTCATCGGGATATGCCCATGTTTCGTTAAACAAAATCTTTACGTTGGGATGGAAGGTTTTAACGTAAGCAATAAGCTCGGTAAGATAAGGCTCGTAAGTATTAGCTTTATAGCTTTCGCCACTTGCCTGTTGTAAGGTAATGTAATCCCAATCGGTAGCCATTAATGCTTCTTGCATACTGGCTTTTGAATAGGTTTTAACGCCATGAGCTTTTGTATAATAGGTAAAGCTATATTTATCGCTACTGCCATTAAAAATGTTGCTGTAGTGACGCGCAAGTGAACAACCACCAATTGAACAGTTAGCTACGCGAAGGTCTTTGCCATCTAACTTTGCAATATGAGAAAGCCAGGCAACGCTATCATTTGAGAAGCTGTTACCAAATGCCAAAACCTTAACGGTATCATCAGTTCGGGCTTCTTCTGTTAACGTAATTTTCTTAACAGTTTCTGCTTTAGCGGGAGCAACTGCAAGATTATCCAGGTGAAGTGTACCGGATGAATATCTTAATAAAATACCATACTGCTTATGATCGGTATAATTGCTATTACCAAAGCAAAATGATACTTTTTGCCAATCGCCTGTTCCGAAAATTGTTTTATCGGTATAATTTGAATTTGCTTTATAAGTGTAAACATTACTGGATTTAACAAACTTGCTATCCAGTGTTTCACCGTTATATCCAACAAACATAAGGTGAGTAATTTTGCTACCTGCAGCTAATTTCCAATCCATAGAGAACTCGTAGGTTGTACCCGGTGTGAAATTAGTGGTGTTAATGGGAATAAAAAGATACTTATTACTTGCTGATGAAATTGCAAGAGATTTATAGCCTGAAGCATAATCGGTATCGCTAAGTTTAACTGTTGCCCCATCGCCTGTAATAAACTCTTTTACATCATCAACGGTAACAGTTTCAAAGCTCTCATAATAAACTGCGCCTTCGGGTGCAATAGGTTCAACTACTGGAGGTGGATTTGGATTTTCAGGCTCACTGGGTTCTTCAGTTGTTGTAGCGGTTTCAGTAAGAGTAACATCCTTAATATCGTACATTAAACCGTTTTTGGCTTCTTGTACTCTAAACTGTAAAACTACAACTGTTGGGTCGGTAGATCCTACAATTTCTGCTGTAGCAGTAAACTCAAGAGTTACCTTCTTCCAATTTGCAAAAACATTATTAAGTGAAACATTGGAACCACCAACACAGCCGTAAAGGGCGCTGGATTTATTATAACCAGTATCAGAATAGCCGTTTCGTTCATAAGTGTCGTAGCCCTCAACATTCCAAACAAACGACATATCCGCTCTACGAGAGAATGTCTGGTGAGCATAACAGCTGGCATCGCTAAGCTTGGAAGTTACGGTATCGCCCACTTTGCCATCATTTATTTGATAGAAGAGAGCCTCTGGACTAAAGGGTTGGGTCCAGGCAGTAGAGTAATTTTCAGACCCTTCAGGAATACGCATAAAATAGGTAAGATTATATTTCTTACCGGGTGTTAATGCGAAGGCTTTACTTCTAACATAAGCTGCTTTATTATTGGCAACAGTAAGACGTGCAAAATCGCCTGCAGCTTCAGTCATACTTTTAACATCATTAACAATATACCACGATGAAGCATTTGCATCTTTTTCAAAGTCAGATTCAACTATAGTTTTGGTTTCTTCCTCTTTTTCTGTGGGAACATCTGTATCGAATTCACCGTCTGAAATACTTTTTATAAATGTTGAAAGTTCTTCAGCCATAGCCTCATGTCCTGCTACAGATGGATGGTTGTTTCCGCCGTCTACATTGTATGGAAGTTGAACTTCATAAACACCGTATGTTGCTCCGCCAAGTTCTTCAACTGCGGCTTTAACGTATTGAGTAGGCTCGGTTGCACACATACCGTGTGCCCAAACGATTTTAGCATTTGGATTTTTTTGGCGCATAAGTCTTATAAAATCTTTAAAAGCAACTACTAAATCATCGGTAGTTTTGCCATGCTTATCTAAGTTTCTGTAATCGTTAGTGCCAAGACCGATAACAACATAGTCAGGCTGACGGGCAAAATCATATTTTGTGTTTTTATCCTGCTTATAGCCAACATAATCATATATATCGCTCATGCTAACATTTTGACCGCCCCAATAAGCGCCAATACCTTGAACCGAAACAACAGACCAATCGGTATTAAGTTCACGTGCGGTTAAATATGTAAGAGACTGTGTAGAATCTTGATAAAGAGGGGCTTCAGCATAAATGGCCGGTGGTGGTGCGCCGTTTTGGTCATTGACATCTTTAGTAAGCAGATTGCCATAACCACCCCACTGTGATGCTCCAACAAATTCAATAAATTTATCACGATTTGCGGGAGCGGCTAATACTTCACCACCTAATGTGATGCTTTTTATACAAACTTTAGCCTGGTCAATTTCAGTTTGGCGATAAATTTCAAATGTGTGATTGCCGGTAGTTAAGTCCTCGGCAATTTTAACAGTAATTTCACCTAAGCTAGTAAGACGGCAAAAGTCACGTGCTTGCTTTACGCCATCCACTATAACGGTAAAATAACATCCACCATAATTATCTATGTTAGCTTGAGTAGTATATCTGAATTTATCAACTTGGAAGGTTACTGAAACATCACCACTGCAATAGGCGTTAAATTCAATACCTGTTGAAGTGTAGTGGGTATAAAGTCCGCCGTTTTGCAAAACGGTTCTGCCTTGAGTTTTGTATTTACCATCAAGTTCTGCTATGGTAAGTGTTTTTTCTGTTAAATCGTACATTGTTGCGTTTCCTTCTGCAAAAGCACTATAAGGTAGTGCGGTTGCAAACAACAAGCAGACGATTAACAAAATTGCTAACATTTTTTTCATAAATATACTCCTTTTTCTAATGGTGAAAATTAAAAAACGGATTTATGCATTTTATTATATACATTTTAACACTTCTTTTTTAAAAAATCAATAAAAAATTGTGATTTTATTTAAGGATTTTTAATCTTTTTACTCATTGGCATAAACCAAGCCTTTTTATAAAGCGAAAAATTTAAAAACCATACCACGATCCGCAAATTGTGGTATTTTTTCGGGAAAATAATATTCTTCCCTACGTTTAAACACATATTTCAGCACAAATCAAAGATTATTATATACACAAAAAATCGGCGCGAAACACGCCGATTTTTTATAACTATTTAACTAATGATTTGTAATGTAGTTTTAGTTTGGCCAATTTGCAACTATCTGTGCAAGTTTAACAAGATCGTAAAGATTTACAAGACCATCTCCACTAATATCTAAATTAGCATCAGCTAATTCGAAATCTTTCCAACCTGCAAAATGTCTTGCAAGTTGTGCTATGTCTTCAATGTCTACTTCACCTGTGCCGTCAAAGTCACCTAATACTTCATCAGAAGAACCTAAGTTTTCAAAGGTTTCAATAGCTGCGAGCAAGGCTTGTAGATTGATAATAAGCTTATCATTGTTAAGATCTTCACGGAGTGCTTTTGCATTTTCGATAGCCTCGCCGCTATCTGCAGTAACCTCACCAATAGCCTTGATTGCTTTTGTTGTTTCTACTGCTTTTTTGTAAAGAGAAGCTGCATTATGTGCGGCAGTTTTTATAGCAAGTGCTTCTTCTGCAGTAATTCCAATAAGGGTGTCGGTGGTGTTACTCAAAGTGCCGTAAGCAGATGTGGTTAAATCAATTTTGGTCTCGAGAGCGGAAATGCCCGTAAAAATTTCATACCAAGTAAATGCTGCTGCAACACGACCTTTTTGGCTAA
>JAFSDM010000023.1 GCA_017436225.1 Clostridia bacterium
CCCCTATGCCGAATTTAAAAGAAGCATATGATATTCTTTTTAGTGAAGAAAATCCCCACATAAAAAAGGTGCCATTCGATAGCTTTTACGTTGACCTTTGCCACCGAATAAGGCACGGTACCGCCGCCGCAGTTTTAAACCATTCTTCGGTTTGCATAGCCTCACACATAACAAGCGATGCCGCCGTAATTAGCGGTGTTGCTACAAAAAAGAACTCTCGCAAAACGGGAAGCGGAAGTGAAGCTTTAAATTCCCTTTGCGAAAACTTAGATGGGCGAAAAATTTTCGTCGCCGCAGAAGCTTCTGTTACTCCCTTTTACATAAAAAACGGATTTGAAGCTTGCGGCAAAACGGCAATTTACAGTATAAAGGAATTAAGAAATATGTTAGATTTTTTTAATATATCCGAAAGGCTTTGCGAGTTAGATGAAAAAGCACTGAAGATTTGCAAATCAGCCTTTGAAAAAATAGACAGTATTACAGAGTATAATCAGCTTAAGGTTTTAAGGGCTTTTATTAACGGCAGAGTTAGCGAAAGCAACTTTAATGTGACCACAGGCTACGGATACGGTGACAAGGGCAGAGATGATTTAGATAAAATCCTAGCCGAAATTTTAGGCGCAGAGGACGCTTTAATCCGCCACTCCTTTGCAAGCGGCACCCACACCCTTACCGTTGCGCTTTTTGGAGTGCTTCGCCCCGGTGATAAAATGCTTTGCGTGACCGGCAGACCATACGACACCCTTATTGGCGTTCTTGGTTGTGATGAAAAGGTTGATGGCTCACTTGCAGATTTTGGCGTAGAATACAAAGAAGTTGCCTTAAACAGTGACGGTATGCCCGACCTTTTAGCTATTGAAAAGGCGGTAAAGGCGGAAAATCCAAAAATGGTATATATTCAGCGTTCGCGCGGATATTCTCTTCGCCCAAGTTTAAGGGTTGCAGATATTGAAAAAATTTGCAAAGCTGTTCGCGCGACGGGTAGCGATGCCATAATTATGGTGGATAACTGCTACGGCGAATTTGTAGAAAAAACTGAGCCTACCGAGGTTGGCGCAGATTTAATTGCAGGCTCACTTATTAAAAATCCGGGTGGCGGCATTGCTCCATCGGGCGGATATATTGCAGGTAGAGCGGATTTGGTAGAAAAATGCGCATTCCGTATGACAGCCCCCGGTGTCGGTAGAGAGGTTGGTGCATCACTTGGGCACAATCGTGAGCTTTATATGGGGATTTTTAACGCGCCGCACATTACGGGCGAAGCCTTAAAGGCGGCGGTTTATGCATCGGCGCTATTTACCGAAATGGGCTTTGGCGTTACCCCCGTTTTAAACGAAGACCGAGCTGATATTATTCAGGCAATTTTGCTGGAGAGAAGTGACCGACTTATAGCCTTCTGCAAGGGACTTCAAAGCGGAGCACCTGTTGACTCACACCTGACCCCTGAGCCTTGGGATATGCCCGGTTATGATGATCAGGTTATTATGGCGGCAGGCGCATTTACCTTAGGTTCTTCAATAGAGCTTTCGGCAGACGCCCCACTCAGAGAACCCTTTGCAGTTTGGATGCAGGGCGGACTTAACTTCCACACCGCTAGAGCAGGTATTTTAATGGCGGCTGAAGAGGTTTTAAAGTGCCCTTGACTTTGAGCAAAAATTGTTTTATAATCATTTTATTAATGCTTTAAATATGCCTTATTTAAGCAAATTTAGGTGGTATTTATGTATAGATACGAAACTCATCTTCATACAAGCCCTGCCAGTAAATGTGCATCTGCAACTGTAAAAGAATCTCTTGAATTTTACAAGTCGCTAGGCTATGACGGAGTTTTTATAACCAACCATTATACTAAGGTTAAAAATTCAAAATTCCCCGATATGACACAAGAAGAATTTATACATTTTTTCTTTAAAGATTATGAAGATGCTCTGTCTTTGTCTAGGAAAATTGGAATTAAGGTTTTTCCGGGAGCGGAACTAAGTTTCGAAGGCAATCATTTTTTAGTTTTGGGGCTTGATAAAGACTGGTTCCTTGCCCACCCTGAACTTAGGGAAATGAAGTTCTCAGATATGCTTAACCTTATGCGTGAAGAAGGGGCATTTGTTAGCCATGCCCACCCCTTTGACGAGCGAGGATTTATTAACCACATAAAGCTTATGCCAAGGTGCGTAGATGCGGTTGAAGTAATAAACGTTCAAAAAAACCCATTTCAAAATGCTATGGCGAATTTTTACGCCGATGCTTACGGGCTTTTAAAAACTGCAGGCTCAGACAATCACATTGCAGGAAAGAGTAAAAAACTTGCAGGTATTCAGTGCGAAGAGCCCATTGAAAGCGTTGCCGATTTTATTGAAAAGGCAAAAGCTGGTAAAATCTCTATTTTCCAAATTGAGAGAGAAGATAGAGAGTCGGAATTTAAAGATGTTTCAATAGAATTTCAAAAACTACCTTAAGTTTATTTCATTAGAATAATATATCTTTTTAAAAGGTATAAATATATATTTTCTCACGTAGGAGTGTTTAAAATGTTAGATATTAAATTCAAAAAAGCAGAAGTTTTAAAAGAAAAACCCGCAAAGGGTCAGCCCTTAGGCTTCGGTAAAATTTTTACCGACTATATGTTCACAATGCAGTACACCGAGGGCAAGGGTTGGCACGACCCCGTTATTGAGCCATACCACAATTTAAGCCTTTCCCCCGCTTCTATGGTTTTCCACTACGGTCAGGAAATGTTTGAAGGTCTTAAGGCTTATAAGGGCGAAGACGGGAAGGTTTACTTATTCCGTCCCGAAATGAACGCAAGGCGTGCAAACCGCTCTAACGACCGCCTTTGCATCCCCAATATCCCCGAAGAAGATTTTGTTCAAGCCGTTAGTGAGCTTGTAAGCGTTGAGCGTGATTGGATTCCCGAAGATGAGGGCACTTCCCTTTACATTCGCCCATTTGTAATTGCTACAGATGATTTTCTTGGTGTTGCTCCTTCTAAAACATATATGTTTATTGTTATTCTTTCACCAAGCGGCGCCTACTATGCAAGCGGTCTTGCACCTGTTGGCATTTGGATTGAAGATGAGTACGTTCGCGCAGTTAAGGGCGGCACCGGCTTTGCAAAAACGGGCGGTAACTATGCTTCCAGTCTTATTGCTCAGGTTAAGGCTCACGATGAAGGCTTTTCTCAGGTGCTTTGGCTTGACGGTGTTGAGCGCAAGTACATTGAAGAAGTTGGCGCAATGAACATCTTCTTTAAAATTGACGGCAAGGTTATTACCCCCGCTATTAACGGCAGTATTTTACCCGGTGTAACCCGTGATTCTGTTATAAATCTTGTTAAATCTTGGGGCGTTGAAGTGGAAGAGCGCAAAATTTCTGTTGATGAACTTTTAGAAGCTCACAAAAACGGCTCCTTAGAAGAAGTTTTTGGTACAGGTACTGCGGCAGTTATCTCCCCTGTTGGTAAACTCCGCTATGTTGATGACGTTATGACCATTGGTGATGGCGGCATTGGCGAGCTTAGCCAAAAAATTTACGATACCATTACAGGTATTCAGTGGGGCAAGCTTGATGACCCATTCGGTTGGAGAGTTGAAGTTAAATAAGAAAAATCATTTAAAAATTAAAGCTTCGTAGTTTTCCTACGAAGCTATTTTTATATCTATATAACAACAAAAACGGTGGACTTTCGCCCACCGTTTTAATTTTATTTAAGCCTTAATTATTTAAGGTTTGCTTTAAGAGTGTTAAGCTGATTTACAAGCTCTTCGGGGAGTTTGTCACCGAATTTCTTGTAGTGCTCTTCAATCTCAGCAGCTTCTTTTGCCCAAGTATCCTTATCAACCTCAAGGATTGACTTTAAGGTTTCAATATCAAAGTCAAGGTCGGTAAGGTCAATATCCTCAGCCTTAGGAACAAAGCCGATAGGAGTTTCAACTGCATCTACCTTGCCTTCGCAACGGTCGATAATCCAGTTAAGAACACGCATATTGTCACCGAAACCGGGCCAGATGAAGTGACCTTCATCATCAAGACGGAACCAGTTAACGTTAAAGATTTTAGGAGCCTTGTCACCAAGCTTTTTGCCCATCTCTAACCAATGACGGAAGTAGTCGCCCATATGGTAACCGCAGAAAGGAAGCATAGCCATAGGATCGCGGCGAACAACACCAACTGCACCGGATGCAGCAGCAGTAGTTTCAGAAGCCATTGCAGAGCCTACGAATACGCCGTTCTCCCAGTTCTTTGATTGATATACAAGGGGAGCAGTCTTAGCACGACGACCACCGAAGATGATAGCAGAAATGGGAACACCGCTCTGGCTTTCAAACTCGGAAGAAATGCAGGGGCAGTTAACTGCAGGAGCAGTAAAGCGGCTATTTGGATGAGCGCCCTTCTCTTCAGAGGTTTTGCCGTTCCAAGGATTGCCCTTCCATTCAATAGCGTTTTCGGGAGGATTTTTATCTAAGCCTTCCCACCAAACTGTATTGTTATCTAAGTTGTGTGCAACGTTGGTAAAGATAGTGCCCTTCTTAGTAGAAGCAAGAGCATTGTAGTTGGATTTTTCATTGGTGCCGGGAGCAACGCCGAAGAAGCCGTTTTCAGGGTTAATAGCCCAAAGTCTGCCATCTTCGCCTATTCTCATCCAAGCAATGTCATCCCCAACAGTCCATACCTTGTAGCCCTTATCACGAAGGTACTTAGGAGGAATCATCATAGCGAGATTGGTTTTACCGCAAGCAGAGGGGAATGCAGCTGCAACATACTTAACCTCACCCTTGGGATTTTCAATGCCAAGAATAAGCATATGCTCAGCCATCCAGCCTTCCTTCCAACCTTGGTAGGAAGCAATACGGAGTGCAAAGCACTTTTTACCTAAAAGAACGTTTCCGCCGTAACCGGAGTTAACAGAGATAATGGTGTTATCTTCGGGGAACTGGCAGATGTATCTCTTTTCTTCGTCAATATCGCAACGGCAGTGTAAGCCACGTACCCAGTCATTGCTGTCGCCAAGAGCGGTCCAAACCTCGTTGGAAACACGGGTCATAATAACCATATTAAGAACAACATAGATAGAATCGGTAAGCTCTACGCCGATTTTAGCCAAAGGAGAACCGATAGGACCCATTGAGAATGGGATAACGTACATTGTACGACCCTTGTAGCTATTCTTAGCGATGCCGTAAAGCATTTCATATGCTTCTTTAGGATCCATCCAGTTATTGGTAGGACCTGCGTTTTCTTTTTCTCTTGCACAAATAAAGGTTCTGCCCTCTACACGTGCAACGTCATTAACCTTTGTTCTATGAAGATAGCAATCTGGTAAAAGCTCTTCATTAAGCTTTTCAAGCTCGCCACTGGCAACTGCCTCGGCACGAAGCTGTTCAATTTGTTCGTCACTACCATCAATGAAAACTACATTATCAGGATTTACAAGAGCTTTCATCTCATCAATCCAGGCAAGAACGGTTTTGTTTGTTGTCATAATTAAGCACTCCTTTTTAAGGTTTTAGAAATTCAAATTAGCAATTTTTCTAAATTATAATTCAAATTTTTCCTTATATATTATATATTATAATTCCCCCAAAATCAAGAAGTTTAAATAACTTTTATAAAAATTTCAAAATTCGTACAAAATACCTACTTTAATATCGTTTTTTATATGAATTTATACTTAATTTTAAAAAAATATTTTTACCCCTTGTAATTAAATAAGATTTGTATTATAATATTAAAGTAAGTCACGCTTTGGGGCGTGTAAACGGGCGGGTCCTGTGCGATAGGCAGCCATGAATCATGTCAGGCGGGGAACCGAGCAGCATTAAGTGGATATGTCCATGCGCCGCAGTAAATCGGTTCGTTTGCACTTCCGAAAGCGTGACTTTTTTATTTTTAACAAGGGGTGTTTTTACTATGTATCAGGCATTATACAGAAAGTATCGTCCTACCGTATTTTCAGATGTAGTAGGTCAAGAGCACATTACAAATACCCTTACCGGAAGCCTGATGTCGGGCAAAACCTCCCACGCATACCTTTTTACAGGTACTCGCGGAACGGGTAAAACCACCTGCGCAAAAATTTTGGCAAAGGCGGTTTGTTGTGAAAACCCCATAAACGGTGAGCCTTGCGGTGAGTGTGCCGCCTGTAAAACCGTAGCCGAGGGCAACACTACCGATATTAACGAGATTGACGCCGCATCAAACAACGGCGTAAACGATATCCGCGACCTTAAAGAGCAGGTTAGCTTTTTACCAACCTCCCTTAAATACCGCGTTTATATCATAGATGAGGTGCATATGCTCTCCACCGCCGCTTTTAACGCGCTGCTTAAAACCTTGGAAGAGCCACCCGCACACGTAGTATTTATTCTTGCCACCACCGAGGTTCACAAGCTCCCCGCAACCATTTTATCCCGTTGTCAGCGTTTTGATTTTAAACGCTTGGAACCCGAAACAATAGTTAAAAGAATTAATTTTATTGCTGGGCAGGAAGGCTTTACCATAACCGATGCTGCCGCAATGCTGGTTGCATCCTTGGCGGATGGCGGTATGCGTGATGCCCTTTCGATTTTAGACCAATGCTCTGCGGCATCGATGAACATTGATGAAAATGTTATCCGCGACGTTTGCGGTATAGCGGGTAATGAAAATATATTCGGTTTGGTAAAGGCTATTAAGATTGGCGATACTGCCACCGCAATTAAAACGGTTGACACCCTTTACCGCAATTCGGTAGATATGAAAAAGCTTGTTTTTGAGCTTATCTCCTGCTACCGCAACCTTATGATAATAAAAACGGTTAGGTCGGCCCGCGAGCTTATTATATGCTCTGAGTCAGAGTTTTTAGAGCTTTCGCAAATGGCCGAGGACTACACCCTTTCAAACATACTCGGCGCCTTAACCGAGCTTCAACAAATGGCAGAGTCGCTTTCATCGTCGGCTTCGAGAAGTGATGTTGAGCTTGTTATTGTAAAGCTTTGCTCACCCGAGCTTGCCTCCACCCTGACCGCCCTGAAGGCAAAGGTGGAAAGGCTTGAAAAAACAGTCGCCTCGCTTTTAAACGGAGGCTCCGTTTCGGTAAATACCGAAGCCTCTCGCACTGCACCCACGCCAAAGCCCTCGGTCTTTAAAGCCGCACCGCAAAGCGAGGAAATTCCTCTGCCCGAACCACCGCTCGAAGCAGCGCCTACGCCTAGCGCTCCTGCGCCAAAGGCAGAGCCTTCGCAAAGCTCGGGCGAACCCGTACCGGTTACTCAGTGGCCTGAAATTTTAGAGATATTAAAGCTTTCCTGTCCTCTTATGGCAGGCGTTCTTGCCGACTCCAAAGCCTATATAGGAAACGGCAGACTTTTAATAGATTCTCAGCTTAGTCAGTTTAAGGAAATGATAAATTCCGATGCAAAATACCGCGATTACATTCGCAAGGCTGCGGAGCAGGTGCTTGGCGTTTCCTACAATCTTGGCCCATACAAGCAGGCCGCAGCAAGGCAAAGCAACAACACCTTAGATCCCCTTGCGGAGTTTGCTAAATCACTTAATAATCAAAACTAAAGGCAGGTAACAAAAATGAAAGTAAGAATTCCAAATCAAGGTCCCAGCAGAAACGATATGTTAAAACAGGTTCAAAAAATGCAGGAGGATATGGCAAATCTTCAAGAAGATTTAGATGCCAGAGAGTATACCGCAACTTCCGGCGGCGGAATGATTTCTGTTACTGTGAACGGTAAGCACGAAATTACCGAGCTTAAAATTAATCCCGACGCAATTGACCCTGAAGAGCCCGAAATGCTTGAAGACCTTATTACCGTCGCTATTAACGAAGCAATTGCAACCGCTACCAAAACTTCTGAAGATGAAATGGGCGCCATCACCGGCGGTCTTAACATTCCCGGTATGCCCGGACTCTTTTAATTATGGCTTACCACGTAGCCCCGCTTGACAAGCTCGTAGAGCAGTTTGAGCGTCTGCCCGGCATTGGCAAAAAAACTGCGGGCAGGCTTGCCTACCATATTTTATCTCGCAGTGACGCCGAGGCAAAAGCCTTTTCAGATGCGATTATTGAGGCTAAACAAAAAATTCGCTACTGCAAATGCTGTCAAAATCTAACCGAGCTTGAGCTTTGCCCCATCTGCACCGATGCGGACAGAGACAGAAGTTTTATTTGTGTGGTTGAAGACCCTCGTGATGTTATGGCGTTTGAGCGTACAAGAGAATATAACGGTCTTTACCACGTGCTTCACGGAGTTATTTCCCCAATGGACGGTATAGGTCCCGACAGCTTGCATATAAAGGAGCTTATGGCACGCCTTGCCGATAGCGAAATAAAGGAAATTATTATGGCAACCAACCCCACCGTTGAGGGTGAGGCAACCGCCAGCTATATCTCCCGACTAATTCGCCCTATGGGAATTAAGGTAACAAGACTTGCCTACGGCATACCTGTTGGCGGTGATTTGGAATACGCCGATGAAATAACCCTTTCGCGCGCGCTTGAAGGCAGAAATGAAATAAAATAACAAAATTTCTTAAAAGGAAATGATGAAAATGTACAGATACGAAACTCATTTACACACTTTTCCTGTAAGCCGTTGCGCAAAAGCGAGTGTTGAAGAAAGTCTTAGATTTTACAAATCAATCGGATATGACGGTGTTTTTGTTACTAATCATTTCGTTGATGGAAACATAAATATAGACAAAGCTCTACCCTATGAGGAGCAAATTAACTTTTATTTTTCCGACTATGAAAAAGCTTTAGAATTAAGCGAAGAAATTGGCATAAAGGTCTTTTTAGGCATAGAGCTTAGCTATAAAGGCACCGACTTTTTGGTTTACGGACTTGACAAAAAGTGGTTTTTATCTCACCCTGAAATTACCGCTATGAAAAAAAGCGACGAACTTAAGCTTATGATTGAAAACGGTGCCCTTATTTTTCAGGCTCACCCCTTTAGAAATGGCGGTTATATTGACCATATCCGCCTTTACCCACACTGCGTTCACGGTGTTGAAATTATTAACGCCGCTCGCCCTTTGCCTGAAAATGATATAGCAAAGCTTTACTGCAAACACTATAATCTTATTGAGTTTGCAGGCTCTGATAACCACACGGCATCCAAACGAAGCTCATTAGCAGGTGTTTGTACCAAAGAGCCCGTTTTAAGCGTTGAGGATTTCATAGAAAAGGTTAAAAACAAAGAAACCGAAATTTTCCATATTAAGGAAGATGAAATCAATAAGCTTCGCGAAGCAAATCTTTAAAACTATAAAAAACAAAAAATTAATGCGGAAGAAGGCTAAAGCTTCTTCCGCATTTTTGTGTCTATATTTTACCAAATATTCCCCATTACATATCATCCGATAAAACCTTGCGTTTTTTCCATTTTCCCGAAAGGAAGTAAATCATACTGGGCAGGGCAAAGCCGTACGGGGCAAGACCGTAACCCAAAACAAAGCCGTAAAAGCCTAAATTTAGAGCTATTCCAAATAGCCAGCTAAGACCAATTCTAAGCACAACGCCATCTAAAATTGCCAGCACCATACTAAGCTTTGCGTTGCCTATACCCTGAACGAAAGCACCGCTTCCTCGCATAATTGCAAATGCGGGGAACATCCAAAGAATTGCGCTTATGAAATCTTTGGCAAGGGCGGTGTCATAGCCCTCTGCCTCATTTGCGAAGAGCATAAACAGTTCTTGTCCGAAAAACTTGTATAAAACAATACAAATAACCGTAAAAACTCCCGAATAAAGCCAAGTCCAATAAACTACCCTTTGCGCCCTTTTTTGCGCGCCTGCGCCTATGTTTTGGCTTATCATTGGTATGGCGGCGTACTGTATTCCCATACAAAGCTTGTTTATAATATCATCTATTCTTACGCCTACACCAAAGGTTGCGCCGGCATTAACGCCAATGCTGTTTATAAGCGAGGTTACAAAAAGCATAGAAATATTTATAAATCCCGACTGAATTGCCATTGGAGTACCTAAAGACACTATAAGCTTTAGATATTTTTTGCTAGGCTTTAGTGAGGCAAGTCTAAAATCAAAGCCTATTTCAGCCTTACGCCTATATAAATAATAAACAGAGAATAAAAATGAAGCGGTTTGACCTATTATGGTTGCCCAAGCGGCACCAGCAACGCCGAAGCCTAAAAAGCCTGTAAACAAAACATCTAAAACAAGATTTATTGCAGATGCAATTGCGATGAAAAGAAGTGGACTTTTTGAGTCACCCATACCTCTTAAAACCGCCGAAACCAT
This sequence comes from Clostridia bacterium, assembly GCA_017436225.1. GTDB lineage: Bacteria > Bacillota > Clostridia > Oscillospirales > Acutalibacteraceae > UMGS1279. The sequence goes on from JAFSDM010000023.1 coordinate 10,247, forward strand.
ATTATAGCCCGCCGTAAAAATCAGACCTGCGGCACAAATTATAAGGTACTGCATAGCCATATCGTAGGATTCTTTCGGCGTGTTCATAACTTTCAAAATAGGAACACTGCAGGCTATAATTAAAATTGTAAGCAAAAATGAAAATGAAATCAGCAGGGTAAACAAAGTACCTATTATATTGTTAATCTGCTTTTTCTTACCCGAACCAAGCGCCTGAGATACAAGCACCTGACCCGCATTTGCAACGCCCAGACATACCATAACGGCAAAATTTATTATTAAACTGCTTTGGGAAACCGCCGCAACGCCCGCCTGACCAACGCACCTTCCAACTATTATCATATCAATAGTGCTGTAAAGCACCTGAAGTGCGTTTGATGCCATAAAGGGAAGCGCAAACCAGAATAACTGTTTTGGAATACTTCCCGAGGTGAAGTTTTTAGTAAGAGTTTTAGTAGCCAATTTTATACGACCTTTGTTATTAGATTTTATTCCTTTTCATAGTCATCCAAAAAAGAATGCTCATCACCTTTTTTGTGGTAGCCTATTATGGTATCAAGATTCACTCTGTGAAAGCTTCTGAATATGTTAATATCTATTAAATCGTCCTCTTTTTTAAGGACTTTTATAAGTTCTTTGCATTTGTAACGCTTGGATATGCCCTCACGATCTATGGCGCCCGACTCGCCAAGCTTTTCGGTAAATCGACAGGCGCAATTTAAAAATTCAAGATTGTTATACCTTGCAAATGCTTTTATATCATCCTCGCGAACACAGTAAAGGGGGCGAATAAGCTCCATTCCCTTAAAATTTGTACTGTGAAGCTTGGGCATCATTGTTTGAAACTGACCGCTGTAAAGCATACCCATTAAAGCCGTTTCTATTGCATCGTTAAAATGGTGTCCAAGGGCGATTTTGTTGCAGCCTAAATCTTTTGCAAAGCTATAAAGGTGCCCTCTGCGCATACGCGCGCAAAGGTAACAGGGTGACTGCTCAATATTTTCTACCGCCGCAAAAATATCGCTTTCAAAAATTTTTACAGGGATTTGCATAAGGGCGCAGTTTTGTTCGATTTTAAGTCGGTTTTGGGGACTGTAGCCGGGATCCATACATATAAATTCCAAATCAAAATTGGTGTGACCGTGACGCTGTAGCTCCTGCATAAGCTTTGCAAGAATAAAGGAGTCCTTACCGCCAGAAATACAAACGGCAATTTTATCCCCCTGCTTTATCAGCTCGTAGGACTGAACCGCCTCAATAAAGCGATTCCAAACGCTTTTTCGGAATTTTTTTATTAAACTACGCTCAATTTCAGTGCACCTATCCATTTTTACTCATCCTAAAAATAAAGTTACTTTATTGTAGCATAAATCAAGCGTTTTTTCAATACCTGACAATTTTTAAAAAAGCAATCTTTTCTTGTTTTACCTTTTTAAAAAGTATTGCAAATCCTAAAAAAATCTGTTACTATTATAATAGATATATTTGTACGTTTGAAAGGTGGATCTTAAAGTATGTATGAAGAAATAGTTAAACTTGTTGATGATGTAACTCCCGAAATGATTGCTATACGCAGGGATTTTCATAAACACGCCGAAGTGGGTTGGACCGAAATGCGCACCGCTTCCTTAATTGCAAGAAAGCTTTCCGACCTTGGCTATGAGGTGCTTATTGGCAAAGAGGTTTGCGATGCCGAGTCACGCGCCAATTTGCCGTCTGAAGAGGAGTTGGAAGAGGCTTATAACCGCGCCATCGCACAGGGTGCCGACCCCGAATTTGTTAAGGCTACCAAGGGCGGCTTTACAAGTGTTGTTGGTATTCTTCACTGTGGCGAAGGCCCTACCGTTGCCGTTCGTTTTGATATTGACGCGCTTTATATAACCGAAACAGAAAACGAAAATCACTTCCCAAATAAAGAGGGTTTTGCTTCTATTAATAAAGGTCAAATGCACGCCTGCGGTCACGATTGCCACGCGGCATCCGGCCTTGGTCTTGCTAAAGTATTAATGCAGATTAAAGATAGACTAAAAGGTACCGTAAAGCTTGTTTTCCAACCTGCCGAAGAAGGCGGTCAGGGTGGTAAAGCAATCACCGAAAGTGGAATTTTAGATGACGTTAACTTCCTTTTTGGTGCCCATAATACTGATATGGGCGGAAATTTTGAAGTTCTGCCCGGTCTTTTAGGCTCTATGGCCGCCCGTAAATGCGACGCTGTTTTTAAAGGCAAATCTGCCCACGCGGGTATTGCTCCACACCTTGGCAACAACGCTTTGCTTGCCGCCGCTACCGCGGTTCAGAGTCTACACGCTATTCCACGTCACGGTAGGGGCGCAACCCGAATTAACGTTGGCAAGTTTGTTGCGGGTACCACCCGAAACGTAATTGCAGACCACGCTTATATGGGGCTCGATATACGTGGCGAAACATCTGAGCTTAATGAATATATGAACAAAAAGGTTAAAACCGTGCTTGAGGCATCGGCTATGATGTACGGCTGCACTGTAGAATATATTCAAAAAGGCTATTTGCCTTCGGTTATTTCTGATTTTCCGTTTGCCGAAAGATTAGGCGAAATTTGTAATAAGTATTTGGGCTACAGAGTTCATAAAATGGTTATGAACAGCGGCTCAGAAGACATTTCATATATGATGGACCGAGTTAAAAGTCTGGGCGGTCAAACAACCTTTATGGGCTTCCACAGTAAATTTGCCTCTAATAACCACTCACCCGAATTTGATTTAAACGAAGATTATTTACAAAGAAGCGTAAAGGCTTTTGCCGTAATACTTTGCGAGCTTATGAAATAATAAAAAACTGACAGACGGCAGAGTTTTAAAATACTCTGCCGTCTGTGCTTTTTAATTTAAAAAATTATTTAATTTTAGCAAGATCTTTATTTGCGCGAACAATAGAAGAACTGATTTCGCTACCAACCTGATTAAGTACGGAAGTGACTCTTTGAGGGTCTGCGCCCACAAGAGCGTTACAAACGGTTTTGTAGGTGGTAGAATCAACGTAGTCAGAAACACCGGAACCATACATAATAGATTTCTTAGCAGAAGAGCTAGTTACAGTGTTGAATACTTCTTTGAAGTTATCGTTGTAGAAGGTAGAATCAAAATCAAACTCACTGGTATCAAGGAAATATCGCAGGAAGTAAGCTGCGCCCTTAGCGTTTTTAGCATTCTTAGGAACTCCCCAAGTCTTAGGTTTAACGGGGGTGTAGGCGGTTCCTCCCTTAGGGCCTGCTACAGGCACAGCTCTAAGGGTTGCGCCAACACTTTCATTATACCAATTGCCCTCTTTATAAAGGCCGTAAGTAATTGCGGTATTAAGTGCGCTTTTACCGGTTACAACATCGTTAATATTCCAAACACCAATTAAGTTTTCAGAATTAAGTGTAGCAACCTCTGCCCAAGCGCTTGTAAGAAGCGACCCGCTTGTAGCCCCGCTAGCAAGATTGTTAAATTGTGAGCCGTCATAGGAAACAAAATCCTGCCCCGCAGAGTGCATAAATACGTCAGAGGATTGATACTCAAGACCAACCTTACCGGCTGCTTTAGCCTTGCGCATAATTTCTTCTTGAGTTTCCCAGTTCCATTTACCTTGCTTATAAAGGTCATAAGGCATAGTGGTTACGCCTATGCTCTTAAGAAGCTGAGGATTGTAATAGGTTACATAGTTAAGGTCTTCGCAGGACCAAGATTTAGGCATTGCAACGCCAAAGTAACGACCATTTATTTTATATGCATCCATATATTGCTTATTCCAACAATCAGAATTAAGTTGGAACATTTCTGTATCTAAGGGTTGCATAGCCTTGATAGCAAGACCGGGGAAGGAGCCGGTAGAAAGATATACTATATCGGGAGCATCGCTGCTTGTAATCATACTAACAAGCTTATTAGCATAGTCTTTCTCAGCAATAAGAGTAGTTTTAACCTTAACGTCGGTAAGCTGCTCATACTGTTTAATTAAAAGCTCCTCGGATTCGTGCCAGTTTCTATTCATAAGCACGTGAACAGAGCCCGTAGGTGCGTTTTGGTATATGTTATCTTCATTGGCGTTATCAAAATCATCATAGGTTTGATCCGAGCCTGATTCAGAAGACACTGATTCGGTGAAAGAAGGAACGCCTAATTCAACATCCCACCCTGCAAGATACTGCGCAAGATGAGTTAAATCGGTAAGGTCTATTACTCCATCACCATTAGTATCGCCAACCTGAATACTAGAGGTTGCCTGAGCGTAAAAGCCCGATAACGCAATGGTTATGGCAAGTGAAACCGATAAAGCCACCATTAAAATTTTGTTTTTCATACTCTTAAACTCCTTTGGAAATTTGCAAAATAATTATAACAATTTAATATCTGTAAGTCAATATATCTGTAAGTCAATTTTAAAATTTAAATAAAAAATAGCATCAAGCCTTGCAATATATAGCAAAAACTGTTATTATTAAGTGTATTACATAGCATAAAGGAGAATTTTTATGAAATTCGTAGCAGCGGGCGATATGCTAGTTCAACAGCGTATTCAGCACAATTATCCGGGGTTTGATGAATTATCCCCCTTTATAAAGGATGCTGACGGTAGATTTTTTAATTTAGAAACAACCCTTAACCACGAGGGCGAGGCATCCGTTTCCCAGCTTAGCGGCGGCACCTATTTGCGTGTTGACCCCGAAGTGCTTGACGATTTAAAGCCTTTTGGATTTAATATGATGTCCTTTAATAACAACCACACCTTAGACTTTTTTTATGATGGTTTAGAAGCTACATTAAAGGCGGCAGACGCAAGCGGGCTTGTGCACGCAGGCGTTGGTAGAAATTTAGCCGAAGCATCTGCGCCTAAATATTTAAGCACCCCAAATGGTCGCGTTGCTTTAATCAGCGTTAATTTTGCCTTCACTCCCGATATGCTGGCGGGTGAGCAAACACCCAGAATAAAGGGTCGCCCCGGTATTAACGGCGTTGGCACCTACAGTTACATAGAGCTACCACAGGAGCAGTTGGAGTTAGTTGGAAAAATAGCCGATGAATGCGGTGTTAACGACCGTTGGGTAATTGGCAGAGCAGAGGGTTATGCCCCCGCCGCCAAAAAGGATGAATTCCAGTTTGGTAGTTATGTGTTAAAGGTTGGCGACACTCCCCGCGTTGTACAAAAGCTAAACGAAAAGGATATGGCGCGTGTTGAAAAAGCCATTTATGAGGCAAGTCTTCAAGCCGATTACATTATGGTTTCGGTTCACCTGCACGACGTTAGCGGTTTAAACAAAGCAAACGTACCTGAATATTTAAAGGAATTTGCCCACCGCTGCATTGATAAGGGCGCACACGCTATTGTTGGTCACGGTCCGCACCTACTCAGAGCTATTGAAGTTTATAAAGATTGCCCCATTTTCTATTCATTGGGCGACTTTGCTATGCAGCTTTACAGCGTACCCTTCGCACCCGAAGAATTTTTCTCAAAATACGGCTTAAGCGCCGCAACCGATACCGTTCACGGTCTGCTTAAAAAACGCTCCAAGGATTTCACAATCGGACTTATGGAAGATTGGAAAATGTGCCGCGCCGTTATGCCTTGTTGGGAGACCGAAGGCACAAAGCTTAAAAAATTAACCTTAGTACCTGTGGAATTGCCAATGGATTGCATTAAGGCAGAGTGGGGTCTGCCACGCTTTAGTAAAGATGAAAGAATTTTTGAAATGCTTAATGAGCTTTGCCCACCATACGGTGTAACCGTAGAAATGAATGAGGACGGCACCATTGAGTGTAAATGGTAATTAAAGCAATTTCACCATTAAATTAAGCTAAATAAAACTGCTCTCTGCGATTGCAGAGGGCAGTTTTTGATTTTTATAAAACAAAATTTAACTTTTATTTAGCGGATACCGTATTTTTCAATAATATAGTCCATATCCTTATCGCCACGACCCGAAAGGTTAATTAAAATTGAGCCGTGGTCCATAGTTTTGGCAAGCTTCATAGCGTAAGCTACGGCGTGCGAGCTTTCAATTGCGGGGATAATTCCCTCAAGTCTTGCAAGCTTATAAAAAGCGTCTACCGTTTCCTCATCATCAACAACGTCATACTTAACTCTGCCAATTTCCTGTAAAAATGCGTGTTCGGGACCTGATGATGGGTAATCCAAGCCGCTTGCTACCGAGTAAACGGGGGCGGGCTCGCCGTTTTCATCCTTAAGCATTATACTGTTAAAGCCGTGCATAATGCCCTCGGTGCCGTATTTTAAGCTTGCTGCATGGTCGCCCATTTTGGGACCTCTGCCAAGAGGCTCAACACCGTAAATTTCAACGGGGTCGTTTAAAAAGCCTGCAAAAAGACCTGCGGCATTGGAACCGCCGCCAACACAGGCAACTATTGATGATGGTAAATGACCTGTCATTTCCACAAACTGCTCCCTAGCTTCAATACCAACCACGCTTTGGAAGTCGCGAACCATCATTGGGAAAGGATGAGGACCTAAAACAGAGCCGATGCAGTAAATGGCATCGTTATACTCCTTGCTGTATGCATCAAAAGCGGCGTCAACAGCCTCTTTGAGGGTTTGAAGCCCGTGTGTAACCTCTACAACGTTTGCGCCTAAAATTTTCATTCTTGCAACGTTGGGAGCCTGCTTTGCAATATCCACAGTGCCCATATAAATGTCACACTCTAAGCCAAAGTATGCGGCGGCGGTTGCAAGGGCAACGCCATGCTGACCTGCGCCTGTTTCGGCAATAACCTTTTTCTTGCCCATATACTTTGCAAGTAGGGCTTCACCCATACAGTGATTTAATTTATGTGCGCCAGAATGGTTTAAATCCTCACGCTTTGCATAAAGCTGAACCTTACCTCCCAAAGCGTCCGAAAGGCGCTCTAAATGGGAAACGGGTGTTGGTCTGCCCTGAAATTCCTTTCTTATTCTGCGAAGCTCGGCAATAAACTTACGAGATTGACAAATTGAAAAATAGGCTTCGGTAATTTCTGCCATAGCGGCTTTAAGCTTATCATCAATAAAAACGCCGCCGTATTTGCCGAAAAAGCCCTCTTTATTAGGGTAATTGTTAAAATAGGTGTCAAAATCAATTCCATTTAATTTCATTTTTCTTTTCTCCTTTTTATGTTTTATTTTCTAGGAGCATAAAAAAACGCCCCTAGCAGATTTTTCTGCCAAGGACGAATAAATTTATATTATCCGCGGTGCCACCTTGTTTCACGATAACCGTGCACTTTTAGCAGAGTACAATCATACCCCCGACAACTAACGTATGCCCCACGTTGCAGAATACTCTGCTGAAATTCAGCATTTGACTGCACCCTCAGCGGTCCATTTAACAGCCTGTTTCTTACCCAATTTTCAGCTCCGTGGGCTCTCTGTAAAGGCATAACCATTTTTATCTCCGCTTCAACGGTTTTAAATATTAAGTTTGATTTATATTATCATAAAATCACCCATTTGTCAAGTGAAGTAATGCTTTTTTGAAAAAATGCACCATAAATTATAAATTTAAGATGTTTTTTGTGTTATTTTGTAAGTTGACAAAATTCCTGTTTACCTGTATAATATATATAAAGCTTTTACATAACTGACGGATTTGCGGAATTAACCGCGAGGAAATGTAAAAGATATATTAAGCCGACCGTCTGGGCAATCAGTTGTGAAAGCTGATTGCCCATTTTTGTTTTTTATCCATTTTTGTTTTTTATATTGTATAAGGAGGTAATGTTATGCAACACAAAAATTGGAACGGGTTCATAAGTGGTGCTTGGCAGGATGAAATCAACGTTCGTGATTTTATTCAAACCAATTACACTGAATATACAGGTGATAAAAGCTTCTTATCGGGCGCTACCAAGCGTACCTCAGCTCTTATGAAAAAGGTTGAGTCCTTATTCGCATTGGAGCGTCAGTATGGTGGCGTTTTGGATATTGATACTGCAACCGTATCTTCCCTTACAAGCTATTCGCCCGGATATATTGACAAAGGCAACGAGCTTATTGTTGGTTTGCAAACCAATCGTCCCTTAAAGCGCGGTGTTAGCCCCTTTGGCGGTATTCGTATGGCTCGTAACGCTTGTGAGGCATACGGTTACAAATTAAGCCGCAAAATTGAGGATGAGTTTCGTTTCAGAACCACCCATAACGACGGCGTTTTCAGGTCCTACACCGATGAAATGCGTGCTGCCAGAAAGTGCCACGTTATAACAGGACTCCCCGATGCTTATGGACGCGGCAGAATTATTGGTGACTACCGCCGAGTTGCGCTTTACGGCGTTGACCGACTTATTGAAGAAAAGAAAAAGGACAAAAACGCTTTACAGAGCGAGATTTTTGATACCGTTCACATTCGCCAAGCCGAAGAGCTTTTCCAACAGATTTCCTTCTTGGGTTATTTAAAGGAAATGGCTAAAATGTACGGCTTTGATATTAGCGAACCTGCTAAGGATACAAAAGAGGCTATTCAGTGGACCTATTTTGCTTACCTTGCCGCTATTAAGGAGCAGAACGGCGCCGCAATGTCGCTTGGCAGAGTTAGCACCTTCTTTGATATTTATATTGAGCGTGACCTTAAAGCAGGCGTTTTAACCGAGCAGGACGCTCAAGAGCTTTTTGATGATTTTGTTATAAAGCTTCGTATGGCGCGTCACCTTCGCACCCCCGAATATAACGAGCTTTTTGGCGGTGACCCAATGTGGATAACCGAAGCTGTTGGCGGTATGGGCGAAGACGGAAGAACTCTTGTTACCAAAAGCAGCTTCCGTATTCTTAACACCCTTTATACTCTCGGTTCATCTCCCGAGCCTAACCTTACCGTGCTTTGGTCTACTTCACTCCCCGAAGGCTTTAAGAAATACTGTGCCGAGGTTTCTAAGGATACCGACTCTATTCAGTACGAAAATGATGATATTATGCGCCCCATTTACGGCGATGACTATGCAATCGCTTGCTGTGTTTCGGCTATGAAAATTGGTAAGCAAATGCAGTTCTTCGGCGCCCGTTGCAACCTTGCAAAGCTTCTTTTAATCGCTATCAACGGCGGTTATGATACCACAAGCGGTATGCACATCGGTCCCCAAATGCCCGTTTTGGAAGGCGAAACACTTAATTACGAAGAGGTTATGGAGCGTTTTGACATTTACATTGCTTGGCTCTCCAACCTTTATGTAAACACCATGAACGTTATTCACTATATGCACGACAAATATTGCTATGAGAAAATTCAAATGGCTCTTCACGATACCGATGTTCACCGCTTTATGGCGTTTGGTATTGCAGGTCTTTCGGTTGTTGCCGACTCTCTTAGCGCTATTAAATATGCATCTGTTCAACCCTTAAAGGATTCGCACGGATTTATTACCGAATTTAATACCACAGGCGAATTTCCTAAATACGGTAACGATGATGACCGTGTAGACCTTATTGCTAAGGATATGGCTCACAAGGTTATTACCGAGCTTAGAAAAACCCCTACCTATCGCAACGCAGAGCATACTCTTTCTGTTCTTACCATTACTTCTAATGTTATGTACGGCAAAAATACAGGTGCTACACCTGACGGCAGAAAGGCTTCTGCCCCATTTGCACCCGGTGCAAACCCAATGCACAACCGTGAGGAAAACGGCGCTTTGGCATCCCTTAACTCGGTTGCTAAAGTCAGCTATGATGACTGCCGCGACGGTGTTTCCAACACCTTCTCCATCACCCCTGAGGCACTTGGTAAAACCGATGAGGAAAAAGTAAACAACCTTGTAGGTATTTTAGACGGTTACTTTGCCAAAAAGGCGCATCACATTAACGTTAATGTGCTTAACCGCGAAACTCTTATGAAGGCTTATGAAAATCCCGAGGCTTACCCAAATCTTACCATTCGCGTTTCGGGCTACGCCGTAAACTTTAACAAGCTTTCGCGTGAGCAACAGCGTGAGGTTATTAGCCGTACCTTCCACGAATCTTTGTAAAAATCTTAAAATCGCCCACTAAACGCGGGCGATTTTTCTTTAAAGGATGAATTCAATGAGTAAAAAAGGCATTGTTCACTCAATTCAAAGTCTGGGTACTGTAGACGGCCCCGGAATACGCTTTGTTGTTTTTCTGATGGGCTGTAATTTGCGGTGCGGATGCTGTCACAACCCCGACACGTGGGAGCTTGCAAATGAAAAGACATTTACCGCCGAAGAAATTGTAAATAAAGCTAAAAGGTATAAGGAATATTTTGGTGAAAAGGGCGGAATTACCGTTTCGGGCGGGGAGCCACTGCTTCAGGCAGAATTTGTAAAAGAAATTTTTACCCTTTGCAAAGGGCAGGGCATAAACACCTGTCTTGATACTTCGGGAAGCATTTTAAATAATGCTGTAAAATCCCTTTTGGAAGTTACCGACAGGGTGCTTTTGGATATAAAGTACACAAATGATGATGACTACCAAAAATACGTTGGTTGCTCCCTTTCGGCTCCGATGGAATTTTTAAATTATTTAGAGAGCAAAAAAATTCCCACCACCTTAAGACAGGTTATTATCCCCACCTTAAACGATAATGAAGAAAACATTTTAAAGCTAAAGGATATAAAAGCCACCCACCCCACCGTAGATAAGGTTGAGCTTTTGCCTTTTAGAAAAATCTGTCAGGTAAAATACGATAATATGGGAATAGAGTTCCCCTTTGCGCATATCCCCGAACCTGACAAAGAGCTTATTACCCACCTTAACAACCTGTTAGAGACCTAAATTCAAAAAATAAAAATCTGCAATAAGGGCAATTAACCCCTATTGCAGATTTTGTTTTTAAGCCTTACTATATCCAAAATTCAGTGATTTCGGTTGGTACTACTTCGGAATTTGCAAGAGATAAGGCGTAAAGCTCACTTTTTGCAAACTCGCGGAAGAAAAGTCTGTTACTGTTTAAATATTTTTCAAGCTCTGTTCTGGCCACGGAGTCGCCACACCTTGCGGCGGCAGACATAATTCTCAAATAAAGCTGAACCGAATGAATTTCATCGCCGTAGCAAAGGTCGATATTTTTCTTTTTGCTAAGGCTTATAAGCGGCTTTGCCAATGATTTGTCCGCCAAGGTTTCGGCGGCTATGCAAAGAGCCATTATTACCCTGAAATTAGGCACAAGACGGTTGCTTACCTTAGAATTCTGATAAATTCCAAGACTTTTGTTTATGTAATCTCCGCCCGCATCCATAGTCTCTATTGCCTTTGCCAAAAGAGGTAAAAGTCTTTGCGTTTTGTCCTCGTCGCCCTTGGCAACACGAGAAAGTAAAATTGCGTAGCTTTTAATTTTTTCGGCGCCAATTTTTTTCTTGTCATAATCGGCTATATAAGCCTCGAAGCTTTGGCTCATTTGTTCAAAGCAAACCGAACTGCCAAGTGACAAGCAAACGGCGGCAAGGCTTTCGCTGTCTTCACATTCTTTTTCAAAATTTTCTAAATATTCGGGATGCACCGAAGCGATAGCCATTGCAAGAATATCGTTATTTTTTATTCTTTGTATAAGCTCATCAGCAGTTATATTTTCTTCCCTTTTATAATAATCGGGCAAATTTTGCATTTTAATAAGCTCGTTTTTAATATCGCTTATGTAGGCCTTTTCAAAATCTATATTTCCCTTAGCTGCTGCTGCGGCAACCATTCCCGCAGCGTAGCCTGTGTTTTGAATATCCGAATTCATTCTTATAAGACAGGCTGCATCACGAGTAGCAGAAATAGACTTTGAAATAACCATAATTGAGCTATCATTTTCCGGCAAAAGCGCCCTTAAGGGTATGCGAGTTAAAATATCAGGGTAGGCCTTTGATTTCATAGCGTTAAAAAAGTCGGTGTAATATGCGGGCGAGCTTCCCATACCGTGGGCATCATACTTGCAAAGTGAAACCGAAATGGTATCATCAAAAACGGTTCCACGGAAAATGTCCTTCATATTCAGACAGTATTTACCCTTTATTTTGCGTGATTCGCGGACGGTAAGTAAGGCCGAAAAGCCTAAATCCGACTGCTTTAAGTGAGCGGTATATATTCCCCTTAAAAATTCGCTGTAGCTCTCGGTTGAAATGCTATCCTCATCGCCTTTATAAAGAGAATCGGGAAATGCGGTGCCAACCGCTTCATCACCCCAAACCGAATAGCCTTGAGTTACGCCATCACGGTAGTCGCCGTTTTTTGTATACTCTACCCCCGCAAGCCGTGCCAAATCGGCATCGCCTGTGGCATCTATAAATTTATTTGCCAAAACCTTAATCGGTCCATCGGGTGTGGATAAAATAACGCCTATGGTTTTATCAGAGTCCTTTAAAGCGGCAAAAACTAAGCTTTCATAAAAAACGGTTGCCGATTTTGCAGTTACAATATCATAGGCTATTTCGGCGGTATAATGCGGCGCCGATTTGCCAAGTCTTGACTTTGAAAAATCCTTTATCTGCATAAAATTTTCTCTTGCAAATCCGTTTGTGTAACCGTGCCAGAAAGCCGAAACCATACCCTGACCTCTGGTACCTGCGGGTACGGGCAACGCTTCGGCGCCTATTACGCTGGCGTTGGATTTTAATGCCGCCTTCATAGCCGCGCTTCCGCCCGTTCCAAGACCTGCTATAAAAAGCTCTGCAGATTTGCACGGCATATTTTCGGTTGGAAGATTAATTTTTAAAAGTCTTGCGCCTAAATAGCTGTCTAGCTCATCACCCGTATAAAGCGGAGCTAAATCAAATTCACCATATGTTGTAACTAAATGTTCGGGAGCTAATGGCTTTGCTTTTTCGGTAAAGCTGTTTACTAAATTGTTGGCAAAGCAAACGGCGTTATAATAATCATCCGAGCTTAAAAAATCACCCGAACAAAACTTTAAAAGATTTTTTTGCGGCGTTGAAAAGCTTGGTGTGATAAAGTTTGGTCTTAAGGAATATTTTAAAATTCCGCCAAACGAAAATGCAGAGTGATTTTCAATTAAACGCTTTGCAACTAAAAGAGCATCCTCTACCAACTCTGCCGCCGATTTTTTGTCGGTTTTAAAGGTGATTATACAGGTTTTTTCACTTCTGCTATCGCCATGAATTGTAATGTTTTTGGCGTCTTCAATATCACATTCCACCTCTTGGGGTGTGTTAAAGCCACTTAAATCTACCCCCTCCATTTGGAAGGCATAGGTGTAACCGCCCTCCTGCTGAGTGGTGTTATAAAACTTACGAGAGGAAAAATCCGCAACAAAGCTACCCCTTAGCTCAAAGGCACCGAATTTTGTTGCAATAACAATTCCGCAAACCAAATTTGCATTAGTCAGCAGGGCAACGGGAGATGCCTTTAAAAATAAATTTACGTTGTTTTCACAAAGGTATTTAAGGGCGATTTTTGAACCCATACCGCTTGGAATGTGGTACTCATCCCCTACCTTTATGGGGCTTGCTCCAAGCTCAAGCAGCAATTCGTAAAGTGGAGATTTTTGGTTTACAAAACCCAGAAGGCTTTCACTAATTTCGCTTAAAAGCAGTTCGCTTTCGGTTACCAGAGCAACCGTTTTCCCGCTTTTGGCGGCAGATCCCGCGGCAATTACTGCATCAAGCCCATTGCCCACAACAATTAAATCATAGTTGTTTAACACTTCAGCATTTTCAAAAAACAAAATTGACCCTCCTCACGGCAAATTTTATTTTAAAATTGGTGAAAGCTTTTTATAAATTACAAAGCATATAACTGCATCAATAATTCCTTTAGCAAAGTTAAAGGGCAGATTGAAAATTACAAGGCTTTTAAATAGCGTATCGGATGCGGGAATTAACGCCTTATACATATCAATTATTACGGGCATTGGCATACCGTAAAGCTCTACAAATGCGGGATAAACCACAAAATAATTTGTAACAACGCTTAACAAAGCCATTAAAACAGCTCCAACCAAAGAGCCTATTAAAGCACCCGTTCTTGTTTTTTTGTATTTGTAAATAAAGCCTGCCGCACCAACAAAAACTGCGCCTAAAATAAAGTTTGAAAGCTCACCTACGCCTGCCGAAGTGGTAATAAAAAGGTGTAGCAGATTTTTTATAAAGCAAACGGCAATTCCGTGTATGGGACCTAACGCAAAGGCGGTTACAATTGCGGGTAGTTCTGAAAAATCAAACTTAATAAATGGTGGAATTATAAAGGGAAGAGGAAATTCCAACACCATTAAAATAAAACCGATTGCGCCCATTATAGCAGTTACGGTTATGCTTTTTAATTTTAAGCTTTTTTGCATTTATTAAACCTCCACTACACAAAAACGCCCTGTCTTTTTAAAAGGACAGGGCGTTTTGAGTGCTTATAAATATAAAATAACACTTCTTCTCACATCCGGACTACGCAAAAAAATTGCTTACCGTCGGTTTTGGAATTGCACCAAATCAGCCACAAGGCAACGCCTTGGGTTCACGGACTTAAAGGAAATTTCGCACCTTATCACCGTCGGTGGGGAGTTGCACCCCGCCCCGAAGAATTCTTTTTTTATATTATATGTTGTTATATGCTTTTTGTCAATTGGTTTTTTGCTTTTTGTAATAAATAAAATAAAACACACCAAACCAAACTAAGCCGCCAAGGGTTACAAGTCCGACGGTGCCGAAATTCACTGCCGAAATTCCCGTAATATCAAAATCGCCTGTTTCGGCATTTTGTAAATGCGGTGCAATCAAAAGCACGTCGGCAATAAACGCCGCTAAGGCGCCCAAGGAGCCAACAGCCTTTAAATAAAACTGACTTTTTGGCATACTTTCTTTAGAAACTCTGGCAAGCTTTTCGGCACTAAAATCAACAGCACCGCTTAAATAAGCGCATCCTGCAACCGCAATAATAAGCTCAGGGAGCATATAGGTTGCATTATAAGCAAGGGAATAAACAGCCGCATCATAAGTGGGAATAGAAAGTCCTGCCCAGACGGTGCAACCCGAAATAAAATGGAATATGTACCTTAAAACACATACAAGACCAACGCCCAAAACAAGCTCGGAGGTTTGATTTTTAAATTTACCCTTAAACATTCCGCCAAAGCCTGTTATTGCAAAGGCGAAAATATAATCTAAAAAGATTATTGCAACTGCGGCAAGGGCAGAGGTTGCATAGGAAAGTGAGCTAAGACCCATTAATAGCTGCAAAATACCGTTGGCAATACCAACGCCAAAGCCCCAAAGCATACCGTGGCGGTAGGCAATAAAAACGGTGGGAAGCATACTGCAAAGAGTGATACTGCCGCCATAAGGAAGGTCTAAAAGCTTTAGGTAGCTTAAAATTACCGTAAGGGCAAGCATAATTGCCGATTCGGTGAGCCTTTTTGTGAATTTTTCTTTGGATTTTTTCAATTTTCATCATCCTTTAAATAAATTATAACAAACAAAAACCGCCCCCAAATTGGGGGCGGAACCAAATTTGTGTTATAATCAAGCCGAATAAAGAATTCTCTTTATTCCAAGCGCTCGAAGGCTTGAATAAACATCCCTACGTCGGAATTACCCGAATCAGGTTCCAGAGTTGGGTTTTTAAAACCCTCTCAGCCAAACCGATAAACATTACCTGGTTCAGCACCCCTTGTTTTGTTGTCGAGGGTATTATACTACACCCGCCAAAATTTGTCAAGTTATGATTTTATTTTTCTAAATATTCAAGCGGGTCTACTGCCTTCGAATTTTTATAAAACTCCAAATGAAGGTGTGAGGCATCCAAGCACTCGTTATTCACGGTGCCCAAGGGTCCTAAATTTGTGCCCGAGCTAACATGGTCATTAACCTCTACCGCAACCGCCTTTGCAAGACCGCCGTAAATCGCCACCATACCGTTGCCGTGGTCAATTTTTACGGTGTAACCAAGCTGAGGGTCGTTTAAAATTTCGGTTACTACGCCATCACCCGCCGATTTCACAGCAGTACCCTCATCCGCCTTGATATCAATACCCGTGTGCAACCTCATATCGTTAAAGGTTACGGAATACTGAAGCTCGGTAGCGCTGAATTTTTTAATAACCTCACCCACTACGGGAAAAATAAAATATTTTGCAACCGGCTTTTCCTCAGGCTTCACTGAAGATGCTTCCTCGTTTTCTTGAATAGTGACGGGGGTTGATGACTGTCTTTCGTCGGGGATATTGCTAAGCCCTTTGTTCGCCTCTGTCTCGTTTGAGGAGCTTTCCTCCACGATTTGAGCAGTGTCACTGCTTTGCAGCTCGGCACTTGGGGCAGATGCCTTGTCCAGCGCCGCAAACGCGGAAACTCCAACCGCTATCATACAAATTCCAAGAACAATGTAAAAGCCCTTACCGTTTAAAAATCTATTAAGTTTACTCATATTGGTTTACCATCGGCAAAAAACCGTCCTTTCATTTTGCTTTGTAATTATTTTTAGCAAAAAGGCGTTTTTTTATTCAGTGGTAAATAAAAAATGCCCTTGGTAACCAAGGGCAAATAAATTTTAAATTATTTAGCGTAATCAATCGCACGATTTTCGCGAATGATATTTACCTTAATCTGACCTGGATATTCAAGCTCATCCTCATAGCGTTTTGCAATGTCACGAGCGATAATAACCATTTGGTCATCAGATACCTGTTCGGGCTTAACAACAACACGAACCTCACGGCCTGCCTGAATAGCGAATGATGACTCAACACCATTAAAGGAATTGGCGATTTCCTCCAACTTTTCAAGACGTTTAATGTAGCTTTCGATGTTTTCACGACGAGCGCCGGGACGTGCGGCAGAAATAGCATCAGCTGCCTGAACAAGACAGGCGATAACAGTTTTGGCCTCTACGTCACCGTGGTGAGCGTGGATAGCGTGAATAACCGCTTCGCTTTCCTTACATTTTCTGGCGGCTTCAACACCAAGCTGAATGTGTGAACCTTCCTGCTCGTGGTCAATAGCCTTACCAATATCGTGGAGAAGACCTGCACGGCGCGCAAGGGTAACATCCTCACCAAGCTCGGCAGCCATAAGACCTGCCAAGTGGCAAACCTCCATAGAATGGTTGAGCACGTTTTGACCGTAGCTTGTACGGTAATGAAGTCTACCAAGTAAACGAATAAGATCGGGGTGCAGGCTGTGAAGACCTGCATCAAGCATAGCGCGCTCACCCTCCTGCTTGATAGTATGCTCAACCTCGGCTTTAGCCTTGGCAACCATTTCTTCAATGCGGGCGGGGTGTATACGACCGTCTAAAATCAACTTTTCAAGGGACAAACGTGCAATTTCACGACGAACGGGATCAAAGCTTGAAAGGGTAATTGCCTCGGGAGTATCATCAATAATAAGGTCAACGCCTGTTGCGGTTTCAAGGGCACGGATATTTCTACCCTCTCTACCGATAATGCGACCCTTCATTTCATCATTGGGAAGCTCAACAACTGAAATAGTTGCCTCAGAGGAATGGTCGGCAGCACAGCGCTGAATTGCCTGAGAAATAAGCTCTCTGGCTTTTTGATCGGTTTCCTCCTTAAACTGTTGCTCAAATTCCAAAATTTTAACGGCTTTATCATGGTTAAGCTCACCATCTAAAGCGGAAAGAAGCTGTTCTTTAGCCTGCTCCGCGGTAAGACCCGAAATTCTTTCCAGCATTTCAAACTGGCTTTTTTTGAGTTGCTCTACCTCGGAAAGTTTATCCTCAACCTCTTTAGTGCGTTTTGCAAGTTTTTCTTCCTTAACCTCAAGGTTATCTACCTTACGGTCAAGATTTTCTTCCTTTTGTTGAAGCCTGTGTTCTAAACGTTGAACTTCACTTCTGCGCTCACGGATATCTTTATCTGCTTCGGCGCGCTGACGGTGAATTTCATCCTTAGCCTCGATTAAAATTTCTTTTTTCTTAGCCTCTGCATTTTTAAGGGCGTCGCTTAAGATTCTACGAGCCTCATCCTCTGCAGAGCCAATGGTTGTACGGTCTGCCTTACGTCGAAAAGCGGAGCCTGCAACGAAGCAAACCAAACCTATAACCACAGCGATTGCCGCCGCAATTATGTAAAAAAGTGGACTTGTGGGCATTAACATGCACCTCCTTATATTATAAAGCGTTGTACCCCTATAAAGAGCCACGCGTTGTAGGCAGGGATTTCACCCGCCGACTTGTTTATATTCGTGTGTTTTTATGCCCGCCAAAGCACAAAAGCCACACACTAAGTTTGATGGTAAAAATGTATACCATAAACCAATATACCATATTATATTTTATACCTATTTGGTGTATATGTCAAGAAAAAAATAATTAAAATTACAATATATTGAGATAAAAAGTTCGTTCGGCGGTGTTAATTTTTTAACACATATAAAAGGGCAAAAGGCCTTATTCTTTAGACCTTTTACCCTTCTTAGAAATGCCTTGCGCGATTTTTGGGAAAGCGTTACCACTATCGTTTGTAGGCTGAATGTTATAGGTGCCGTACTTATTTATAAGCTCAAACGCCGTTTCGGGTTGACCCATAACGCTATTTGCCGAGGGGGTGAATAAATCCACCTTTTCTTTTGATTTTTTCATTTTATCACCTCTAAACTTATTTTAGACGTATTTAAAATGAAAATGAAAGTAAAATTTTTCTTTTTCTCGGCACTAATTACACAAAGTGCCTCTTTGCTTTGTATAACCTCACCCCAAATACTGCGAGTTAATTCTGTTTTCAGGTTTTAAATCAAAAGTATACAAAACAAAAATAAATAACCATTCGAGCGGTTTCATAATAAAATAAACAAGGTTAGAGCGCCGCTTTGTAGTTATGTGTTTTGAAATTGGCAAACCGATTTTATCATAAGTTTTTCTTATTATTTTATGCGTTTTAGGCAGTTTTTCGGCTATTAAATCCTCAAAAGCGTTTGCGATAAGCAACTGCCTGTTTACAACAATCAGTCTGTTTCCACGCTTGCCCGCGCGAACGGGCTTTACAACCCTTTCATCACCGCAAGCGGCTACTGTGCAAAGGTAATGCCCGTGGTAATCAAGCCTTGGTGGTGGTATTTTTTGTGACAAGGTCCATTCTGCAGTTTCGGTAAAGGCCTTTATTATGGAATCGGGCTGCTGACCAAAAAGGGTAAGAATTGTAATCAAAATTAAAAGCAAGGGAAAGACAAGCAAAAATGAAATTACCATAAAGGATGCTGATTTGCTTAAAAGCACCTTGCAAAACTGCAAAAATTTATTTTTATAATTTCTTTCGGCAATATTTTTTGAAAATTCTCTAACAGATTTTTTCATTAATCTTATAGAGCAAATCACATAGTTCCAGGGCAAAACAAGTAAAAACGGGGCGTTGAAATTATCCAAATCACAGCCAAGCTGAACGGTTATAGCTACCGTTAAGAAAACACCTATAAACATGCCGCTGTAGCATAGCGCCGCTATTACGGGTGAAAGCCATTTGCCTATAACCCTTGGCAACAAATACCCCCAAAAAGCAACTAGCGACAGTATTATAACTGTGGGTAACGATTCAAATGAAATGGGAGTATAGGTGCCGCCCTCACTGAATTTATTAACAAAATACACAGGCACATTCCATTCCACAAATTCAGAAAAATCAATAAGCAACGCCGTAAGAGGAATACCTAAACCAAATATTAATAAATCAACCAAATTTACCGTTTTGACCTTGAATTTTTCCTCTTTAAAAAGAAAAATAATATTAAATATCGTTAAGCCAATAGGTATGCTAATAATACAAACAAAAATGAAAAGCAGTATTTCCAAACAATCACCCCTTAAGCTGCAACACCCAAAATACCAATTATAATAAACAAAATCACAAAAGCCCCGGAAAAGTATTTTAAAATTTTAAAACTATTTAAAAAAATCAAAATATATGAAAGAAAAAAGCCTACTGTAGAGCATATGAATATTACAGCTTTAGTTAATCCATATGCAAGTGTTTCTGAGCCACTTACGTTCTGAAATGCAGATAACCTTTCCGCTTCTGCCAACAAAGCAAAATATTCTGAAACTACTGTCGCGAACAGTAGCGGTAAAATGGCAAAGAACATAATGGAGATTATTTTCTTAAATACCTTCATTTCAGCTACCCTTCGTGGCGATATTCTAAAATATCCCCTACCTCGCACTCCAAAACCTCGCAAATAGATTCTAAGGTTGAAAAGCGAATTGCCTTTGCTTTATTGTTTTTTAGTATTGAAAGGTTGGCAAGGGTAATTCCAACCCTTTCAGAAAGCTCGTTTAAAGAGATTTTTCTTTTTGCCATCATAACATCTAAATTAACGTTTATCATAGCGGCACCTCACACAGTAAAATCGTTTTCGGATTTAATTTCGGTGGCTTTTTCAATAACATTTTTAACAACGCGAACGCAAAGTCCGAGGAAAAGAGCCGCAAAAGCAATCACAGACGAAAGTGTGAAATAGTAGGTAAGCAGGGCAAAAATTGCGCCCACGCCTATGCTACACCACGAAATGCCTCTGATTAGGCTAACACTTTTGGAAGAAAAAATATTTTCCCCTTTTACCTGCAAAAGCAGCGTAAAAAGAAGTATGTTTGCAAGCAATGCCAAGGCTAGTATAAAATACGCCGCCACTAAAGCTAAAACTTCATCGTTAGCGGTAACCTCCACCCTTGCGGTAATTTCACCCGAAAATCTAAGGAGAGAATTTGATATTTTTGGGAGAAATACGCCAACCATAGCCAAAACACAGAAAAATCCGCCCGATATAACAAGCGATAAATTAACCGAAGCTTTACCTGAAATTTTAAGCATTTTTAAACACTCTCCATAAAATAAATTATTGTTTACAATCGCATAATAACATATTGTGTTTTGTTTGTCAATATATTTTTATCGAAAAACAACAAACTTTTATTTCAAATAAATAATTCAAAGCATTTTATTGCCAATTGATTATTTGTCTGACTTGCGGTATAATAAATAAAGATTTAAATTTTCAGGAGGATTTTTATGAAAAGAATAGCCTTTTTTGACACCAAGC
Organism: Clostridia bacterium; assembly: GCA_017436225.1. Classification (GTDB taxonomy): domain Bacteria; phylum Bacillota; class Clostridia; order Oscillospirales; family Acutalibacteraceae; genus UMGS1279. Next base: position 31,174 of record JAFSDM010000023.1, read on the forward strand.
CATACGATAAGATTTGGTTTGATGAATTTAATAACGGAAAATATGAAATCGTTTATTTTGAAGGCAAGCTTAACCGACACACCGTTGGAATTACAAGAGATTTTGATGCAGTTTGCGGTTTTGTAAATGATGATATTAACGAATACGTTATAAACTCGCTAGTAAAAAACAAAATAAAAATACTTGCAATGCGGTCGGCGGGCTACAGTAATGTAGATTTAAAGGCGGCAAAGGGCAAACTGCCTGTGGTTAGAGTTCCCGCCTACTCGCCCTATGCCGTTGCCGAACACGCAATGGGACTTCTTTTAACGGTAAACCGCAAGCTTGCGAGAGCCGTTACCAGAACAAGAGATTTTAACTTCAGCATTGTAGGGCTTATGGGGGTTGACCTTCACGGCAAAACGGTTGGCGTTATAGGTACGGGCACCATAGGCAGAGTTTTTATAAATATTTGCAAGGGCTTTGGTATGAATGTGCTAGCCTATGATCCCCACCCCAACAAGGAACTGGATATTCAGTATGTATCGCTTGAAGAGCTTTTTAAAAACAGCGATATTATATCGCTTCACTGCCCGCTAACCGACAGCTCCTATCACATTTTAAATGAAGATGCCTTTAAACGTATGAAAAAGGGTGTGTTTATAATAAACACCTCTCGCGGCGCATTAGTAGACGCTGCCGCTTTGCTTGACGCCCTTAACAGCGAAAAGGTGCGAGGTGCGGCGCTTGATGTTTACGAAGAAGAAACCGACTTCTTTTTTGAGGATATGTCGGGAATGATTATAAAGGATGACACCCTTTCGCTTTTAATAAGCCACCCCAATGTTGTTATGACTTCTCACCAAGCGTTTTTAACCGAAGAGGCATTGAAAGCAATAGCCAAAACCACGCTTCAAAATTTTGATGATTTTTTTGCAGGGAAACCCCTTAAAAACGAGGTTTTAAAATCAAACTAAGCCTGTATTTTGTTTCTATAAAGTAAAAACACGGCAGAAAAAACAATTTCTGCCGTGTTTTAATTTAGGATTTGTCTATTCTTCTGTTTTTTCGGGTTTTAACACCTGAATACTTAAATCAGTTAGCTGAACTTCATCAACGTTGCCCGGAGCACCGCTCATAAGCTCGCTTGCGTTGGCAACCTTGGGGAAGGCAATAACGTCACGAATGGACTCGCTTCCGCACATAAGCATTACCAATCGGTCAAGACCGAGACCAAAGCCGCCGTGGGGTGGTGCGCCGTAGCGGTAGGCATCTACTAAAAATCCAAACTTTTCTGCCGCCTCTTCATCTGAAAGGCCGAGCGCCGCAAACATTTTCTTTTGAAGCTCGGGGTCGTTAATACGTATAGAGCCTGAAGAAAGCTCAACACCGTTAAGCACAAGGTCATAAGCCTTGGCAAAAACCTTTTCGGGAGCGGTATCAAGATACTGCAAGCACTCATCAAGGGGAGAAGTGAATGGATGGTGCATAGCATCCCAGTTGCCTGTTTCTTCATTATACTCAAAGAAGGGGAATTCGGTAATCCAAAGGAATTCATAACCTTCGGGGATAATATCAAGCTTTTGGGCAACCTGTAAACGAAGTGCGCCGAGAACGCTTAAGGTAACCGATTTTTTATCGGCAATAAATAAAGCAACGTCGCCCTTTTCCACTCCCATACGAGCCATCAAAGCGGCAAATTCTTCATCGGTTAAGAACTTTTTGAATGCGCAGGTAGCCTCATCGGCGTCATCTGCCCAGCGAATAAAGGCAAGACCCTTTGCGCCGATACCCTTTGCGGCTTCGGTTAATTTATCTATCTCTTTACGGGTAAGAAGCTTTGCGCCGCCCTTTGCGGTAATGCCGCGAACGTAGCCGCCGTTTTTAACTGTATCTGCGAAAACGGAAAATCCGCTGTTTTCTACGATATCTGCAACGTTGATAAGCTTCATATCAAAACGAACGTCGGGCTTATCGGAGCCGTAATTTTCCATAGCTTCGGTATAGGTCATACGGCGAATGGGGGTAGGAATATCCACATTTAAAACATTTTTGAAAAGATAGTTTACATAACGCTCACCAAGAGCTAAAACATCCTCCATTTCCACAAAGGAAATCTCAACGTCCACCTGAGTGAATTCAGGCTGACGGTCTGCGCGCAAATCCTCATCACGGTAGCAACGTGCAATTTGCATATAACGGTCATAGCCAGAAAGCATAAGCAACTGCTTATACATCTGCGGTGACTGAGGAAGGGCGTAAAAACTGCCCTTATGAATACGGGAGGGCACAAGGTAATCGCGTGCGCCTTCGGGGGTGGACTTAATAAGTGTAGGAGTTTCAATCTCTAAAAATCCCTCACTATCAAAAAAGTCGCGAGTAACCTTTGTAACCTTATGGCGCATCATAAGATTATTTTGCAAGGTGGGGCGACGAAGGTCTAAATAGCGGTATTTAAGCCTAAGCTCCTCCTTAACCTGTGTATCATCTAAAATTTCAAAGGGTGGGGTTTCTGCCGAGCCTAAAATTTTAAGCTCCTTAACCTCAATTTCAATTTCGCCTGTTGGAATATCAGGGTTTACAGAAGAACGCTTTCTGACAACGCCCTTTGCCATTAAAACGTACTCACTGCGAACCGCAAATGCCTTAGAAAAAACTTCACGGTCGGTGGTATCATCAAAGGCTAGCTGAACAATACCTGTGCGGTCACGAAGGTCAATAAAAATAAGCTGACCCAAGTCGCGCTGGCGTGCAGTCCAACCACAAACCGTAACCTCACAGCCTACCTTTTCGGTAGTGAGTGTTCCGCAGTAATCGGTACGGCTTAATCCTTGCATAGTATCTAGCTTCATATTACAAATACCTCTTTTTTGTTAAATAGGTTAAAGTTATCTAGGGCGAACCCTAAAATAGGGTTCGCCCAATAAAACAAATTTATTTAGTTGGGCGAACAATATCACGCCAAGCTAAATCGCCACGCTCCAAGCCGTGTATAAGCACCTCGGCAGTAGCAATATTAGTTGCAACAGGAATATTGTGAACATCACAAAGGTTTAATAAAACCTGCTCATCGGGTTCATTTGTTTTTACTGTCATAGTGTCGCGGAAGAGAAGAACCAGATCGACTTCATCACAGCTAATACGGGAAGCGATTTGTTGGAAACCGCCCTGTCTACCGCTTAAAAACTTAACAATATCAAGTCCGGTAGCTTCAGAAACCAATTTGCCGGTTGTTCCGGTAGAAAACAAGCTATGGCGGCTAAGAACGCCACAGTAAGCTATACAAAACTGAACCATAAGTTCTTTTTTTGCATCATGTGCAATAATAGCAATATTCAATCTAATCTCTCCTTTGACTCTCACCTAAAACCCAAACAGGTTTTAAATTTTTTTATATGGCATAAGGGGAATATCATACCCCATTACACGCTTGGCTATTCTTTCAAACGCCTTTGCGGCACGAGTTCTTTTGCCAAGCGGCTGACCCGAGCAGCAAGACATATAAATATCCATACTTTGCGGAACAACACCCATAAGGCGAATTCCGCTTGTATCAATAACCTCATCAATGTTAGCGGTTATTCCCTTTTGCATATTTTTAAAGGATACCCTATTTAAAATAAGCCGTACGGACATAAAATTAAGCTCTGATAAATCCGCACCCATTATTGCGGCATCCCTTAGGGATACGGCATCGGCATTGCAAACAACCAAGGCTTCGCAGTAGCGCGGCAATGCTGTATAAAGCTCGTCCACCGTTCCTGCGGGAAAATCAAGTATTATAAAGTCGTAATCCTCCAAAACCTCTGAAATGAAGCGTGAAAACTCTGTAGGATTGATTTTCCCCTTTAGAGGCGCGGGAAGAAAATCTAAATTTCCAAGGCTAATTACTGCCTCTTGAACGGATTTGTTTTTATCCAGCACGTCACTTAAATCGAAAAGCAAACGGTCAGACACGCCGAGCATTATATCAAGGCAACGCATACCTGCGTCTAAATCAACAATCAGTACCCTTTCGGAAAGCTTGGCAAGCGCCGTAGCAAGATGCACGGAAACACTGGATTTACCTGCACCGCCCTTACCGGAGGTGACAGCTATTAATCTACCCATAAGCCACCTACTTCCCTTTTCTTTAGCACCAATTGTTGTTATTTTATCATATTTTTATTATTTTGTAAACACTTATAACGACATATTTTTTAATTTTTTATTAAATTTTTACAAACTCTTTTTATTATTTCCGATGCAAAATTCAGGCAAAAATCAATGAAAATTTAAAGCCTTTTAATCATCAATTTTATCTGCCAATACGGCAAACTGCTCTAAGCTCAGCTGCTCTGCCCTGACTGTTAGCGGTATTTCAAGCTCGACTAAAGCGGAGGTTAATTTTTCCTTAGAAACAACGCCCGATGCCGATGCCGAATTAACAAGCGTTTTTCTGCGATGCTCAAATGCTCCTCGAATAAGCCTGAAAAGTGTTTTTTCATTTTTAACCTTTGTTTCAACCGACTGCTTTATTTTAAACTGAATAACGGCGCTATCCACATTTGGCGATGGCGTAAAGCTTTCTCTTGGAACCTCAAACAAAAGCTCCCTTTCGGCATAAAAGGCGGCGGCTAGTGTAACCGCCCCAACCTCACGACTTGGGATTTCAGCGCAAAGCCGCTCGGCGGCTTCCTTTTGCACCATAACGGTTATGCTTTCAACATTCAGCCTGCTTTCAAGCAGGGACATTATTATGGGCGAGGTTATATAATAAGGAAGATTTGCGCATATAGTAACGCGTTTGCAGTCCTTGAATTCATCCTCGATGAGCTTTTTTAAATCAAGCTTTAAAACATCGGAAAATATTACAGATGCATTAGGGTAGTCGGCTAAGGTTTTAGCGAGAATGGGGCGAAGCCTTTCATCAAGCTCTACCGCGATAACCTTTTTGGCAATTTCAGCAAGCTCAACCGTTAACACGCCTATACCCGGACCTATTTCAATAACACCCGTTTCGCTATCTGCCGCGGCGGCCGCCATTTCGGGGCAGACGTAAGGGTCGGTTAAAAAGTTTTGACCGAGTGATTTTTTAAAGGTAAAGCCTGCGTCGGACAAAAGCTTATCTATTGTTCGTTTATTAGAAAGACTGTACTTCATTTTATTTTCCCCGTTTTAACAAAAAGCCCTTAAAAAACTTAACTGCTTCGGTAGCCGCAAGTGGGATTATTGAGAATAAAATTAGCTCAAAAACCATTGCGGTTGTAAGATTTTCTTTAAGCATAAATACGGTATGCAAGGGTCCCGAAATAATAAGAAGTGTAAAAACAGCAACGCCAAACGCTACTAACAATCCCTTATTTGTATGGAAACCGATTTTAAATATTGAAAGGTCGCTTCTGTTGGCAAAGGCAAGAGAAATTTCCGAAAGAACAAGCACGGCAAAAAGCATTGCAGAGCCGCCAATAGCGTACGAAATTATACCAAGCACCGACAAAAGTCCTCCCTGCCACAATATGGAAATTAAATAATCCTTTGTAAAGAAGCGTTGCTTTTTAGAAATAGGCGGCTTTTGCATTACGTCATCGCCCGCCTTTTCAAAGGCAAGACCGATAATAGCTGAAAATCCAACAACAAGATTTAGCCATAAAATCGGCAACGCGGTAAGCGCGGGATAGCCGAATATTATAATCTCTAAAAGCATTAAAAACAGCTCACCGAAAGCACAGCTGATTACCTGTGCCGAAACACGCTTTACATTTGCGTAAATTCCGCGTGATTCCTTTATAGCGCCTACAACAGAAATGTAGCTATCCTCTGTAAGGACTACATCGGCGGCGCCCTTTGCAATATCGGTGCCGGTAACGCCCATTGCGCAACCAACATCCGCCGCCTTTAAAATAGCGGCATCCTCTACGCTGTCACCCGTTATGGCAACCGTTTCACCCAACTGCTTATAGGCGTTTATAAGTCTCATTTTATCATTATGTGTTATTCTTGAATAAACTGAAATATTTTGAAGTTCCTCTAGAAGGGTATCATCATCCATTTTAGAAAGCTCTTCGCCCGTAATGGCTCTTTGACCACCCTTTAAAATGCCAAGATCCTTAGCTATGGCTTCGGCGGCGGTAATGTGGTCACCCGTTATCATAACGGTACGAATACCCGCGCCCTCACTTTCACGCAAGGCGGCGGTTGTTTCACGGCTAATGGTATCGGTCATACCAAACACGCCCATTATGGTAAGGTCGCTCTCCATATTTTCAGAATTGGGGTTAGACGGCACCTCCGAAAGGGGCTTCATTGCAACCGCAATGGCTCGAAGACCGCGTTTTGCCATTTCGTCTGCCGCTTTAATAGCTCCCTCAACATTGCCTGCAGTACAGTGATTTATTAAAATATCGGGCGAGCCTTTAACAATGGCAAAGGGACGATTATTTATCATATTAATGGTTGTCATAAGCTTTCTGGCAGAATCAAAGGGCACCTCTGCCATACGGGGATAGATGTTTTCAAGCTCCTCCTTAGTGAGTCCGCAGTATTCCATTGAGGCCGAAACAATACTGACCTCGGTAGGGTCGCCAACGGGTCGAAGCTTTCCGCCTGTTCCAACCTCAACAGTGGAATTTCCGCAAAGAGCGGCGGTTCTTATTAGGGTTACGGCGTTTTCTGTTGGAGCTTCTAAATTCAAATCAATTAAACGGGCGCCGTCATAAAGCATTGTCATTTTCATACGATTTTTTGTAAGGGTGCCTGTTTTATCTGAAATAATAAGCGAAACTTTACCTAAATCCTCAATGGCGGTGGGATTTTGAATAATAGCCTTGCGCTTTAGCATACGGCCCGCGCCAAGTCCTAAAATTATATCAACCGCCTGTGCCGCCTCCTCAGGGATGGCCGCCACCGCCAAGGCGATTACGGTAAGAAGCAATTCAAGCACGGTAAGCGCAAAGTTTTCGGAAGAAAGACTGCCAAAAACACCTACTAAAAAGATTATCGAACAGGTAATAAGCACACAAATTCTTGCAATGTGCCCAATTTCAATAAGGCGGCGTTTTACGGGAAGGTCGCTGCCATTATCAATCTGCTCGATTGTCTCGCGCCTTGCAAGCTCGGTGTTCATACCTGTATCTGTAACTATTACGGTTGCACGTCCAAAAAGCACCGAACAGCCTGTGTAAACCATATTTTTACGCTCGGTAATATCTGCAATGTCATCGGGCAGGGCTTCTGCCAATTTTTCGTTGGGTGCAGAATCGTTGCAAATTGCCGATTCATCACAGGTAAGCGAACTGCTTTCTAAAATACGGCCATCGGCAGGGATATAATCCCCCTGTTCTAACATTACTATATCGCCCGGCACCAAGTGTGATGCGGGAACCTCTGTAATCTTGCCATCACGGAGAACCTTTGCAGAAGGGGCAATATCCCCCTTAAGCTTTTTAAAAAGCTCGGATGCTTTAACGCCCATTAAAACGTCTAAAACGGCATTTAAAACAAGCAAGATTAAAACTATAAGCGGTACATACCATCTGCCCGTTTCAGCTATAATATTTGTCACCAAAACAACGGCAGAAACTATTAAAAGCAAAAGGTCAAGCGCCGAGGTAAGGTGTTTAAAAACCTTTTTGGCTATGTTTTTATCTTGATTTTTATCGCGGGTGTTTTCGCCATACACGGCAATTCTTTCTGCAATTTCTGCAGATGATAAGCCGTTTTGGGCATTAACCCTTAAAGTTCTCTTGACATCTTCAATATTAGAACTGTGCCAGATCATAAATTTTCCTCCGGTAAGTTTTTTAAATATACAAAGTCATTATACTATAAATCTTTGAAATTTGCAACGAAAAGAATGTTATATTTTGGAAAAGAATAACAATTTGTTAATTGAATAACAAAAGCATTGACTAATTACAGAAAAAAGGGTAAAATAGTTTTAGCAAAAGTTTAAAAAAGAAAGTTGAGGTGTGCCCGATGAATGAACAGGCTTTCGGTAATGATATAATTACTTTAACCGATGATGACGGTAAAAATTATCAATTTGAAATTGTAGATGCTATTGAAACCGATGATGGCAGATACCTTGCTATGATCCCATACTTTGCCAACCCCAAGGAAAAGCTCGATGATAGCGGCGAACTAGTTATAGTTAAGGTTTTTGAGGATGAAAACGGTGATGAATATTTTGAAGATATTCCGGATGATGATGAATACGATACCGTTGCAGACCTTTTTATAAACCGTTTGCAGGACGCCTTTGAAATAAACGAAGAATAAACTAAAAATTCTCATTTTTACCGCAAACTGTGTGGACGCGGGGTAAATTCTACACCGCAACCACATTCTTATTCGTAATTAAACAGGTCCTAGACCTGCCTTAAATCCGCAAACTGTATGGGCGCGGAACGAGGCTATATTAAATCCAAAACACTATCCCGCAATGTATCAAGCTTCAGACCTACCTTCCCTGTTCGCGGACCGTGGTTAATTATAACCCTACAACCTTTTAATAGGGGACCTTTCTCCCGCGGCGGGCTTGCAGACCTCCCGACACTGTCTTTGAGCAGTGCTCGGAAGAAGGGAGCGCGAAACCGTGGGGCGGCCACCCACCTGCTTATTTTTGCAGGTTATCAATTGCCATTTACGGCAGGGAGGGTTTTAAAAAAAGCAAAAGGAATTGTCTATAACAGACAATTCCTTTTTATTTTACATTATTAAAAATTATTCGGCTACATCTAAAAGCTCGTCGGGGTCGCACTCACAGTCGCACTCGATATAATCTAAATCTTTTTTAGTGTTAAGATAACGATTTACGAAAACTGCTACGCCTGCTGCCATAGCTACAACGGCAATAGCTGCTGTAACAATCCACATAAGAGTTCTGAATTTCATACAAAACAACCTCCCAAAAGTGTTATTTTAAAATCTTATTTATTTTATTATACCCCAATTTTTCTACAATGTCAATTGCTTTGTTGGCGGTAAAATTAAAGCTCTTCCTTGCCGTAGGCGGGAAGTGTGCAAACAATATCTAAATTTCCGTTTCTGCAACGAAGCTCATCCATAAACTGCTTGGTTTTATTTACATCGCGAAGCCTAACCTTATAAACCAATTGAAAAAGACTGCCCATATTAACGGTGCGAACGCGAACAAGCTCATTAAATGAGGTGTATTTTTTCATAAGGTCATCAAAAAGATTGGTGTAATCAATATTTTCGGGAATGGTGATTTTAAGCTCGCGGTCGGCAGATTTTGCCTTGCCAAAGCCCACCAAAGTATAAAAAAGGGTAAAAACAACCATTATTGCGGTGAAAATTGCCGCTACCCATATAAATCCCATACCTGTTGCAAGACCAACAGCCATACTTAAAAATACGCTGCCGATTTCCCTTGCGTTGCCCGGTACAGAACGAAATCTTACAAGGTTAAATGCGCCCGCAACAGCAACACCAACACCGATATTTCCGTTTACCATCATAATTATCATTTGAACGATGGCGGGCAAAAGGGCTAGTGTTACCACGAAGCTTTTTGAATACTGACTGCGGAACATATAGCTGATTGCAATAACGGCGCCCAGAAAAAGTGATGCCAAAACGCAAACAAAAAAGGTTCCGGAAGTTATACCTGTTTCAATAATTGAATTAAACATATTTATTACCTCCCAAAGGTGACTTCTTTTACAAAATCTAAAAAGGCTCTGCCATATTTAGAAAAGGATCTTGGAAAAATATTAAGCTCGCTTAGGGTGTGGGCAAGCCAAACGGGGAATGTGCCCGAAATTTTTATTTCAAGCAGTCTTTGATTTTCACCAATTATCCTCTCTCCATACGCGCCCAGCGTTAAATCCAAATCATCTCTTCGCCAAAAAAGATCCTTATCCACTGTTATGCGAAGCTCGGGGTCGACGGTATCAAAAAAAGCGGTGCGGGTATAAAAAAGGGCGGTGGACGGGGCTATTCCCTCATAGCTTTTTAAGAACCAGTCAAGCTCATTTTTAACCTGACCTTCAACATCGGTTTCTCCCGTTTTAAGATAATCTACCGCCTTTTTGTAGGTGGTATCTATACGCCTTTTATAAACAATTTTTGCAACCTTTTTTTTAATTTCTATAAAGGCGAGCGAATCTTTATTAGGCACGCCGTAGCACCTTATCCTTAGCTTCTCCTTATATTTAGGTTTGTCTAACGAACGGCGGATTAAAAGATAATCGGGTGTATCATAATACAGGTTGCAAATTACCGTTTCGCCGTATTCGTCGGGTCGCATACGGTCGCCGATTTTTTCAAAAAGGGCGTCTGCCTGCTCGGCGGTAATTAAATATTTTTTCTCATATCGCCTGAAGGTATGTATCATTTTCACCTTTGCCAAGCCACATCGCCCCCTTTAAATTTTATTGTTGCTTTGCTACGACTTTACCATTTGCCGATTTTGCTATTCATATAAGCTATTCTGCCTTCAACAAACTCGCTTAAATATTCTACCTGACCTGCATATTTGGTAATCTTTTCGGTGGAATACGCATAGGTATGATCGGCATAATCAGTAATACTCCAAAGCTCAAAGTTCACTGCTTGAGCTTTATTAAGAAGCTTTGCGGTGTCATCAATAAAGTCTAAAAGTGTTGGAATTTTCTTTTTGGCGTTGTTCCAAACTTTTTTCGCTACTGCCCTGAACTCAGGCATTGAAACCAACTTCTTAAACCATGCAGTTTCATCCAGATAGGTTTTGTTTATGTGCTTTTCGTTAGCATATTTACCATTACCAAAGCCAAGGTCAAAGTCCCAAACAGGTCCCATTTTAAGCTTGCCGCCGGCATCCTTATACATATAGCAAGAGGCGTGGAGCTTTGAGTCGGTATTCATTGCAAGTTCTTCTACAATATACCACTTTGCCATAGCTTCCATATCCATATATTTTGCGGCTTGATTATAGTTTCCGCTTTTTAAAGCCGCCTCGGTTTTGTTCATATAGTCATATATGTAATTCAGATATTCTAACTGTTTTTTCTCATTAAGCTTAGTGAGCTTGGTATCAGATGGCTTTGTGATGGTATAAATTGCACCATTATAAACGGGAGAAGAGTAGAAAATATCTCCGCTTATGGGGTCGTAGGTGAAGTGGTCGCCAATGCTAACCCATTTTGACGGACGGTCGACATCAACGCCGTTTGTCCACTGATAAAACTCCTCGGGTTTATTGTGACCTGTGGCCTCAATAATATAGCCAACCTTATCGGGTGCGAGCTTTGAATCAAAATCGGCAATATCAATTCTGTTTTTGCTTACCTCAATTTTTTCAATAAGCTGATAGTTGCCCGCGTAGATTCCGTTTACCCATAAATCAACAAATCTAACATCCATAATCGCTTCGGCGCCAAGCATACGCGAAAGCTCCATTGCCACTGCGTTACGCATAAGTGAGCGATCGGCAAAGTTGGCGGAAAGCACCCACTCCTTATGAGCAGGAAGTCCCAGCATAGACTGCTTTTTATCAAACTTTAAGGTATAGCCCTTTTTGGGATAATAGTACCAGCTGGTCCAACCACGGCCCTTGATTTGAGCCGTTCCGGATATAGACTGATTTTTGCCAAAGGAATAATTGCCGTTTGCGGTGTTTCCTCCACCCGCAAAAACGTTACACTTTTTATATTCTGTTTTGCTTAAAATATCTTGATTATCATTAGTGGTGATAGACATTGAAGGAAGACCTGTATTAAGGGTCATAATATAAACGGTGAATTTGGTTCGCTTATTTCCCTTTACAACGGTAAGCTCAACGGGAACGGTGAAGTTAAAGCCCGCCTGACCGCTTTTAATTTCACTGTTTCCGTAAAGAATTTTGTCGGCGTTAATGGTAAATTCGGGAACTAAAGCGTGAATTTGAGTACCTGCGGGTAAAAGCGCAGTGATTTCATTGCCCGAAATGTTACACTCTACCGAAAACGAAAGGGATGGGTTTGTTTCCTTCATAAGAACAAACTCACTGATTAAACCATCCTCTACGCCGCCTGTTCTTTCGATAATCGGCCAACCTGCATTCATCTGATTGGGTGAAAGAACCGGCCATTTAATGTTTGCGGCGTTTTTGGTTTTATCGGCACTGGAGCTCCAGCCCTTTGGATTATTTAAAACCTTAACGTTCGTAGCAGGCTTTGAAGGTGTGGTTGTTGTGGTGCCGCCACCGTTGCTACCAATACTTGTCTGCTCATCTGTGTTGTAATCATCTTCAAGACCAATACTTGTCTGCTCATCATCTTCAAGATCTATGAGTTCATTAGCCCAATCAGGTATAGAGCTGTTACTTTCACTGCTTGATTGAAAAACAGTTTCCACAATCTCGGGTCTGGTTGCAAAGGCAATGGTTATAGCTATGGAAATAACCAAAGATGCCGCTACAATACCCAGCAATATTTTTCTTTGCGGTCTCATAAATACTCCCCCTTATAATTTATATTGTACATAGTAATACTATCACATTTTTACATCCTTGTCTATATATTTTTTTGCTTTGTGACAATAATGTTTCAAATTATTTCATATATTCTCTTTTTATTTGTAACAATCGCATTTTTTGAAAGTCTTAAATCATATACTATTAAAAAACGGGTTTACCCGAAAGGTGGTTTTTATATGTGCTCCATAGCAGGAGAAATAAATTTTAAAAACGGTGTAAACTTAAGCGAGTATCATATTAAAATGAGAGAGGCGTTAGCACCAAGAGGACCCGATGAAAACGGCATTTTTCAAAGCAGAAATTGTGTTTTTTTACACAACCGCCTTGCCGTTATAGATCCCGAAAACGGCAATCAGCCAATGACCTTTTGGCATAACGGACTTAAATACACCATTTGCTATAACGGCGAGCTTTACAACACCGCCGAAATAAAATCCAGACTTTTAGCTGACGGCTTTAATTTTGAAACCAACACCGATACCGAGGTTGTACTAAAGGCCTTTGTTGCCTATAAAGAAAAAGTCCTTTTCGATTTTAACGGAATTTTTGCCTTTGCCGTATTTTGTCCCCAAAAAAACGAGCTTTTTATAGCACGTGATAAAATGGGTGTCAAGCCGTTTTTCTACGCCGAAAGAAAGGGCTCCTTTATATTCGCAAGCGAGCTTAAGGGGTTGCTCTGCCACCCTGAGATTAAACCCGAAATAGACAAAAACGGAGTCGCCGAGCTGTTGCTTTTGGGTCCCGGTCGAACCCCCGGCTTTGGCGTTTTCAAGGATGTTTTTGAGCTTAAGGCGGGTTTTTACGGCTATTTCACCCCATCGGGACTCTCGCTTTTTAACTACTTTAGACTCATAGACACAAAAAACACCGACAGTGTGGATGATGCTGTAAAAAAGGTGCGTTTTTTAGTGACCGACTCTATAAAAAGACAGATGGTAAGCGATGTTCCTATTGGCACCTTTTTATCGGGCGGACTTGATTCAAGCATAATAAGCGCCGTTGCCTCAAACCACCTTGCCGAAAGGGGTGAAAGACTAAAAACCTTTTCGCTAACCTACAAGGACAACCAAAAATATTTTAAAAGCAGTCATTTTCAGCCCAACAGCGATGATGATTTTATAAACATTATGGTGGATTATCTTGGCAGTGAGCACACCTATGTAACGCTTGATACAGATGATATAGTAAACGCACTTTTTGCAGCAGTAGATGCAAGAGATTTGCCCGGTATGGCTGATATAGATTCATCGCTGCTCACCTTTTGCAAGGAAATAAAACGCCACGTAACGGTGGCTCTTTCTGGCGAATGTGCCGATGAAATTTTCGGCGGCTACCCGTGGTACAGAGATGAAAAAATCCGTTCGCAATACGGTTTTCCTTGGGCGCAGTCCACCGAATACCGCGAAAGCTTTTTGCACCCCGATTTAAAGGCCGATATTTGTGGCAAGGACTATGTAAACTCTTTGTACGAGAGCAGTATTCTTTCCGCCCACAAGCGAGAGGGGCTTTCTCCGCTTGAGCAAAGAATGAGAGAAATGGTGCATCTTAATCAAAGCTGGTTTATGCAAACCCTTTTAGACCGTAAGGACAGAATGAGTATGGCAAACGGGCTTGAGGTAAGGGTGCCCTTTTGCGACTACCGAATAGCCGAATACCTTTACTCGCTTCCTTGGGAGATTAAGGATTTAAGGGGCAGAGAAAAGGGGTTGCTTCGAGCCTCTATGGAGGGAATTTTGCCCGAAAGCATTTTGTGGCGCAAAAAAAGTCCTTACCCCAAAACCCATAATCCCGCCTACCTTGAGGCGGTGCGGGGCATTTTAAGGGAAATTTTAAGCAACAAATCCGCCCCTTTGTTTGAGCTTTGTGATTATAACAAGGTGTCCGAGCTTCTTAACACCGAAAGAAGCCTTCCATGGTACGGTCAGCTAATGACCACCCCTCAAACTATTGCCTATATGATTATGCTTAATTATTGGCTTGAGAAATTCAAGGTAAAAATAGTTTGATTTGCCGCCCAATATGGTGTATAATGTATTAATATAGATTTACATTATGCGGAGGGCTTAAATGGCAAAGAGAAATTTTAAAAAAAGGTTGTTCGGCTTAGTTGCAATAATAGCGCTTTTTATTGTTATTTGGCAGGGCGTTACAAGACTTGTTCCAAACACCGATGTAACACCTCATCCCGCAACAGGTGAAAATCTTCTTGTTGCCGAATTTTTAGATGTAGACCAAGCCGACTGTGAGCTAATTTTTCTGCCCGATGGCAAAATTTTTCTTATTGATGCGGGCAACCGCGGTGACGGTGAGGAAATTGTTGCCTACCTAAAGGGCAAAAACATTTCTAAAATTGATTATGTAGTTGCAACCCACCCCCACGCCGACCACATTGGCGGAATGAGCGATGTTATAGACTCCTTTGAAATCGGCAAAATTTTTGTGCCAAGGGTTGCAAGCAGTGATGTTCCAACAACCAAAACCTATGAGGATTTTTTAACCTCGGTTCAAAATAAGGGTCTTAAGCTTTCTGCCGCCAAGGCGGGCACCACCCTTTTTGAGGGCGCCGATTATAAGGCAGACTGCTTTGCCCCCTGCAGCGAAGATTACAAAGAGCTTAACGATTATTCGGTTGTAATAAAGCTAAGCTATGGCATTCATTCGTTTTTGTTTACAGGCGATGCCGAAATCTTAAGCGAAAACGAAATGCTAAACGCCGGCTACAATTTAAACAGCGATGTAATTAAGCTTGGTCATCACGGCAGTCATTCTTCATCCTCCGAGGAATTTTTAAAGGCGGTTAGCCCACGCTATGCTGTAATTTCCTGCGGGGAAGGCAACGATTACGGTCACCCACACGACGAAACTATCAATACCCTTTCAAATTTAAAGGGTACCCCAAAAACGCTTCGTACCGATTTGGATAAAACTATTATTTTTAAAGCAGACGGCAAAACCGAAAACGGAATTATATTTTCTACCAAGCACGATACTGTGGTAGAATAAAGGGTGGTTTTATGAAGTCTAATTCTTTAAATATTGTAAAGGGCGAAAACGACCTTTTATATGTTACCTTTCCAAACCTCGATGACGGCAACTGCATCTCGGCGGTTACAACCCGTATGGGTGGAGTTAGCCGTGGTAAATACGCCTCAATGAATATGAGCTTTTCTAACGGCGATAACCCAAAAGCGGTTAAAGAAAACTATAATATTTTGTTTTCTTCGCTTGGTCTTGACCCCGAAAAAGCGGTGTTCAGTCAGCAAACCCACACCTGTAACCTGCGTGTGGTAAAGCCCGAGGATTTTGGCAAGGGGCTTGTTAAAGAGCGTGATTACACCGATATTGACGGTCTTATAACCAACCTTAAGGGGGTCACGCTTGTAACCCACTTTGCTGACTGTGTTCCGCTTCTTTTTTATGACCCCAAATGTGAGGTTATTGCGGCATCACACGCGGGTTGGCGTGGAACGGTGCAGGAAATTGGCAAAAAAACAGTAGATGCAATGGTTTCTATGTTTGGCTCAAACCCCGCCGACATAAAGGTTGCCATAGGTCCCTCAATCGGCTGCTGCTGTTATGAGGTTGACCAACCCGTTTTTGCAGAATTTGAAAGGCTTAGCTACATTGAAGCCTTTAAAATATTTAGCCCAAAATCAAACGGAAAATATATGCTTGATTTGTGGACGGCAA
The DNA here is from genome assembly GCA_017436225.1 of Clostridia bacterium. Classification (GTDB taxonomy): domain Bacteria; phylum Bacillota; class Clostridia; order Oscillospirales; family Acutalibacteraceae; genus UMGS1279. Next base: position 47,282 of record JAFSDM010000023.1, read on the forward strand.
ATCGCTTAATACTTGAAAACGCCGGAATAAAAAGGGAAAACATTTGCGTTACCGATTTATGCACAAGCTGTAACAGTAATTATTTTCACTCTCATAGGGCAACCGGCGGAAATCGCGGACTTATTGCAGCAGTTATTGCGCTTAAAGATAAATAAAGGAGCATAAAAATGAAAATAGCTATTGGAAACGACCACACAGCCGTGGAACTAAAAAAACACATCACAAAACATCTTGAAGCAAAGGGCTACACCGTAGTAGATCTTGGCGCCGACACTGATGAACCTTCCGACTATCCCCTCTTTGGCGAAAAGATAGGCAAGGCGGTTGCTAGTGGCGAATGCGATCTTGGCGTTGCTATTTGCGGTACTGGTATTGGCATTTCTCTTGCCGCCAATAAAATTAAGGGTATTCGCGCGGCAGTATGCTCCGAACCCTATTCAGCAAGGCTCACCCGCCAACACAATAATGCAAACATAATTGCTTTTGGAGCAAGGGTTGTAACCACTGAAATGGCAGAAAAGATTGTTGATGAATTTTTAAATGCCGAGTTTGAAGGCGGCAGACACCAACGCAGGGTTGATATGATTAGCGAAATTGAGAAAAATAATTAAAAGCAAAAAACGGAGCGCACTCTGAGTGTCGCTCCGTTTTTTGCTTTTAATTTAAGTCTGAATAGGGTTTAAATCAAAGGTTATAAGGGCGTTGGAGTCTAAATTTTCTTTTTGCATATCCACCGCCGAAACAGTGCGGTTGTTATAGGTGGTATAATAATAAATGCCTTTACTGGCATTGCAACAGCTTGAATAAACGGTGTATTCACACTCACCGTTATCGGTCAGGGTGGCGCCCTTAACCTGCTCGACCGAAGACAAAATATGAAAAAACTGCGAAACGGCAGAGTTTTCATCGGGCTCGCAAACCGAATTTTTTCGTAAAAAGGCGGCTTTTACAAAGCGTGATGGCGATGACATATCACCAGGAAGCCCAATAGCCCCCATTCCAAGGCTGTAAAAATTCTGCTCGGTTGTGAAATAAAAACCTTTTTGTGGATTTTTATTAGAGAGGTGCCAAAAATTTTGCAGCCAAAGACTTTGTGTTTCAAAGGGCGGATTATTTGTTAGCACGCCGTAGGGGTTTTTGTAAATTTTAAGTCGGTCTGCCATAGGCTCCAGTACAAGCGAAGCGGTTTCATCGCTCACCATCCAGTGCAGGGGCGAGGCTGGGAAATCGCTACTGAAATTACGCTCTAAAACAGAGATGTCCCCCGCCGCCTTTTCAACCTCTGCCACGCTTTTAAAATTGCAAAGCAAAAAGGGAATAACCTCAAACGAGGCTAGATTTGTTTTTCCCTTTTGGGCGGGTAAATAGTGCGCATTGCAAGGAAAATTAAGGGCGGCTACGCCAAGCCCTTTTTCGTTAACCCCATCGTAATAAAGGGGATAGCCATCTGACACGGTTGCCATGCCTATAAAAGAAAAATGGCGGGTAGCTTTACCCGCCATACAAAAATCAAAATTATAATTTCTTGGTGTAATTACAACCTGTTCATTATAATTATAATAAAGGTCTAAATTTCTGCCAAAATAATGGTCTTTAACCTTTAAGCTTATAGCGGTACACATTTTTATCACCAAAAATAGTATACCCTTAAAGCCGCAAATTATCCCTAAGCTATGTAGCCGCTCATACCGATTAAAGAATTTACAATACAAGCAACCATAAAGCCTATGAGCGCAAAAAATGTAAGGCCGTATAAAATAGAAACCGCTACAACTGCGCCGCTGTTTGTTCCACCGCTATGGCGAAGATTAGGCTGAACCGATTTGCTGTATTCAAGGCGAATTTTATTAATCGCAAAGTTTTTGTACTGCTTATAGGCATAGAAGGGCAGTGCTATTGTAATCGCAAGAGTTAGTATGGATATAATATTTGAAATGCCATCCATAATAAGCATATTCATTCCAAATGATGAAAAAATATCCGTTGGTATCTCGGTGCCGTATTCGGCATATTCTTCAAACGCTTTGTCTAAATAACCTGAACTTACAGCATTTGAAAATTCTTTTAAAAATTCTACCACAAAAAATGCCGCTATAGAAATTTGCGCTACGGTTGCGGCAAGAAATGCGGCGGCAGGCTTATACATTTTGTGGTAAAGGTACCAGCACCCCATACCAAAAAAGCCTAAAAGCATTCCAAGTATAAAAAGCGGCCAACAGTAAGGACCGTTTTTGCCCGTAAAATGCTGAGTTCTTAATTTTTCATAAAACTGTGGCTTTTCGCCCGAAAATTCATAAAGGTCCTGCGCCGAAACGCCGTTAAAATCAGGGGTATTCATATAAGGCTGATTTGCATAAAAGCCGTAAGGTGTATAGTTGCCTGTATATCCGTTTGAGGTTTGTGTGCTTCCGCAATAAGAGCCGTTTGTACCGCCATACTGATTTTGCTGACCGACGTTTTGGTAGCCGCCGTTTGTGTTTGCAGAGGCGTTATAATCCGACCTGCTTAACTGTGCGCCGCACTCATTGCAAAAGCTGTAAACTGCTTTGTTTTTAGCGCCGCAGGATGGACAAAGTTTAATATCTTGATTATGATTTTCCATAAAAATCTCCTTTACAAAAGCGTATAAAATGCTGCTATCCACTCTAAAACAAAGTCGACTGCCAAAAGTCCCACAATGCCCATTAAGGGGTTTACCCCGCCCTTACGGGCAAGAGCTAATTCTACGGGGACGTCCTCGGTGTCGCTTTCCTTTATCTTTTTAATGTTCTGCACTGCCGATTTTTTGTAGAGCTTATCACCCGTAAGACCCGCTACTATTCTTACAACTAATTCTAAAACGCCTGATAAAGCCGCAAGAATTAAGGGCAACGCGCCAATTTTTTCAATATTTTGCGCCAGATACTGCGCTAAACGGACGGTAGATGACAACGCCTCCTGTGGGAAGGTGGAAACAACCGCCGAAAGGGGTAATAAAAACAAGGTTACAGTTATTAAAAGAAGCGAAAAAAGTACGCCGGGCAAATACATTTTGCGGTAAAAGAACCACACATTGGGAATTAGAAATGCCGCCCAGTTCCAAGATCTTTTTTTGCCCTGATTCATAGCCTTAAAGCGTGGCAAGTACCTTGGGGTATTAACCGCAACATACCGCCTTAAATCCTCTGCCACAACGCCGTCAATATCTTCGTTAGGCAAAACACCGCCCATAGGGTCCACAAAAACATTGGCGCCAAACTGCTGTGCCGACTGAGGGCGACCGCATCTATGGCAAACCTCCTCATTTAAAGAAAGCTCCTCACCACAAAAACGGCAACGCTTTGTAATCTGTTGCTGATTTGGTCCTTCCGCCTCTACCTTAGGTTCCGCTTTAACGGGCGGCATATAGCCTTCGCTTGTTCCGTGCTTATCCTTATAAGCACAGTGACCGATGGCTTCATAGCAATCTCTGTGATGAGGCGCGCCACATTCGGGGCAGAATACTAAATCATCATTGTCAAAAAGATATGCTCCGCATACAGGACATTTTTGACCCTCTACCGAAATTCCCATTTAATTAATCTTCCTTTTCGTTTTTAATTTTGTCTACCAAGCCGTAAACCAAATTAAAATATTCCTTGCCGTAATCGTGAAATTCGCCCGAAGCCACCATATTCATAAGGGTTGCTTTGTTTACCCATTTTGCCTCGGCAACCTCGCTTTTTTGAAGCTGAAGCTCGGGCACCCTAACATTGGTGCGAACTGTCCACATATCTATAAAGGAATTTTTCCTTTTAATGCGTTTAACAAGCTTTAAATCATCGGAGCTAACCTTTATTCCAAGCTCCTCACCAAGCTCTCTTGCGGCGGCGGCAACCGATGTTTCGCCCGCAATTGCGGCTCCACCCGTTGCTGCCCATATTCCGGGCATTAAACGCTTTGTTTTTGTTCTTTTTTGTATTAAAATGCTACCGTAATCATTAAGCGGCCAAATATGAACCACCAAATGATACTCGTTAGCCTTAATTGCATTACCGCCCCTTACCATGGTTCGCCCAGTAGGCTTACCCTCGGCAGTAAGCACATCCCATAATTCCATTTATTTCAACCTCTTATAGCTTTGTTACAACCTCACCGGCCTTTTTGTAAATGCTGTTTGCCTTTACAACACCGCGCACTGCAGAAAGAGGATAAATTTGAGAGTTTTTACCAACTATTGTACCGGGATTTAAAACTGAACCGCAACCAACCTCTACGCAGTCACCGAGCATTGCGCCGAACTTTTTAAGACCTGTTTCGATTTTTTTATCACCGTTTTTAACAACCACTAAGGTTTTATCACTTTTAACGTTAGAGGTGATAGAGCCTGCGCCCATATGAGCTTTATAGCCCAAAACAGAGTCACCGACATAGTTATAGTGCGGAACCTGTACATTATCAAACAAAATAACATTTTTAAGCTCGGTTGAATTGCCTACAACTGAATTTTTGCCTACCAGTGCGTTACCGCGAATAAATGCGCAGTGGCGAACCTCGGCTCCTGCTTCAATAATGCAGGGACCTGTGATGCTTGCGGTAGGTGCAACCTTAGCCGATTTGGATACCCAAACATTTTCGCCCTTGCACTCAAACTCGTTTTTATCTAAGCCTTCAATAAGCTTTAAAATAAATGCTCCGATTTTGGGAAGCGCCTCAAAGGGATATTCACATTCACTTAAAAGCTCTGCCGCAGTTGTATGAGTTAAATCATAAAGTTCTTTAGTTTTTATACTTTCCATTTTCTAGTTTCCTTTCGGTTTAAAGTTTAGTAAAGTCGAAATATAAAATACAAACAATTCGCCTTTATATCATAATATTTATATTTTACCAAATTTTTGCCGCCATTACAAGATTTTTATTATATATTTTATTTATTTTTACCTAAAATATATTTGACCTATTAAAATTTTAGCCTTTTTTATTAGTATATCTTAAAAGTAAGGTGATTTTTTGAAAAAATATATAAAATTTTTTGAACAAATTGCAATAAATAATAATACCTCGGCGGCAGAGGTTGAAAAAGAAATTTCTTTAGCAATTTTAAGTGCAATGGAAAACGCCGAAAAATCCGAAAAGACAGCACTTTTTTGGGATGAGCTAATGCAGGGCAACGAACCCCCCACCCCCGAAAGGGTGATGGATACGATTGTAAAAAACTGCCTTGAGGCCATCCTTCCCCCACGGTAAGGTATGATTTATTATAAAAATCCACAGGCAAAATTCCTTTTGCCTGCGGATTTGAAATTTTAGTATTATGCTTGCAGTTTTAAAAAATTAATCTTCCAAAGAGTTAAGCTCTACAGGGATTTCAGGAAGCTTTTCCTTATTCAGCTGTGCGGCAAGGCGGTTTTTTGGACCGTCAAGCGAAAGTGACATTGAGCTTAAATCCTCAACCAGCCGCTCGGCAGAGCTTTTAATGTTTTCTCTTATTGCTTTGAGCTGTTCCTCAGCCTTCATAGCCGCCTCTAATCGAATTGCAGAAATTTCGTTTATCTCTGCGGCGCAACCCTCAGCTTCGGAGATAATATCCTGTGCGTTTTGCATTGCCACCATATACATTGTGCCTATGCTTTCGCTAATCTGCTCAATTTCCTGCTCCTTACCCTTCAGGTAAGCGTACTCACCGCTTATGCGATTAAGCTCATCGCTTGCTTCGGTAAGGTCGGCTTCGGTTTTACCAAGCTTTTCGTTTAAAGAGGTGTTCGCTTTCTCTAAATCCTCAAGCTTTTTTAAAAGCTCCTGCTCCTTTAAGGCGTACTCTTGCTGAAGCTTTAACAAATACATATTTACATCATTTTTATTGAAGCCAAACATTGCAGTGCGAAAACCAATTCTTGCCAAATTAATCACATCCGTTTAATTTGTAAAATATATTTAACTAATATTATACTGTTGCGCTTAATTTTTGTCAAGTTGCGACAAAAATTTTGATTTAACCACCTCTTTAACCAATTGGTAAAAAATTTAGTCTTGAAAAAACATAAAAAATGTGTTAAAATATCCAAGCAATAAAAATTAAGGAGCATAAAAAATGAAAAAGATTATATGTAAAGTTGAATATGATACTGAATATTCAAAACTCTTAGGCCAAATGATTTGCGGCGAATTCGGCAATCCTGACGGTTATGAAGAAAGACTTTATCAAACCGAGAACGGCAAATATTTTCTTTATGTAAATGGCGGCGAAGCTTCCCCCTACAAAAAAGAGGATATTAAAAGAATGTCTGCTGCTAAAGCAAATGAATGGCTTAAAGAACACGAATAATCTCTTTAAAGGTGTTGCCTTTTAGGCTGCACCTTTATTTTTCCCTTTATAAAGCAAAAATAGATAACGAAAAAAGGTGGTTCTTTCGAACCGCCTTTTTTCGTTTTAGGGAGATATATTTATAAAAAAAAGTCATTAGCATTTTTAAGGTGAGCCTCTCGCTCACTGCATATATAGTATACTACACCTTGATACCAAAGTAAATACCCAAAACTCACGAATATCACAATTGTCCAAACCAAAAATTGTGCAGTTTGCACTAAAAATAAGTCTTTAGTGCCAAATTTGCATCATTACTTTAAAGCAATGTGTATAAACTAAACTGCTCATCTTCCCTAAGTCCCCGAATAATAAAAAGTATTTCGTTGGCAGCCTCAAAAAGCTCGCTTTTTTTCTCCAGCCGTTCGGCAGACACCATTTTTGCCGAAAGCCTGCCAATTTCATCTATTTTTTCGTGGTTTACAAAAACCGCCAAAAGCTCTCGCTTTTGCTCCCAAAAATAGTAAAAGTCCTCGCCCTTTTTACTGCTTTTAATCTCATCCAGCTTTTGAATTTGCTCTATTTTTTGCTCGGCTGTTTCCACTGCAGAATTTATAACCGTTGCCCCCGTAAAGGAAACGGCAAAAATAAGTACTGCTATAATCCCCGCCGCTATTAATCTTTTCATTTGTTATTTTCCTTTTTAATTATTATGCTTTCGCCTGATTTGTTAAGGGTCATTAAAAATATTTCTTTTATTGTTTTGTTTTCCTTTTTTAGTATTAACCTTAAATCATCCCTTGTGAGAGATAAAAATTTAAGCGATGAGTCCACCACCGTGCCATCACTGATTACCGTCATAGGAATACCCTTGTCGGTAATGTTTAACTTCATCTGTTCGGGTGTCAGGGGCGCTCGGTTCGGCTTTTGGCGAACGCTAAGACTTCCGTTCACCTCTAAAAATGCTGTTTCAATATCATCAAGCTCAAAAATCCCCTGCATTCGCAGCATTTCTACCAAATCGAAAATGGTTATTCTAACATTTCGCATAGCCTTTTGGTCTATAACTCCGTTTTTTATTACCGCCACCGCTTTGCCACTGAAAATTCGCCTTAGTCTTAGATTTTTTAAGATTATCACCGATGCAATAATTTCTAAAAACACCAGCATAAATATCGCCACTAGACCTATGCTTATGGGCTGTGAAACATCCTGAAGAGGAATTGCCGCGATTTCTGATATAAGCAATGTCACAACCAATTCGGTTGGCTGCATATCGCCGATCTGCCGTTTTCCCATAAGCCGAACGCTTAAGGTTACAAAAATATACATTAAAAAGGTTCTTGCGATTACTTTTAACATCTTATCACCCATAGAATTATGCCCAAAATGAATACTATTATGTTAATTTTTCCATTACATAATAATATTTTTTGTTAGACTCTACAAAATTATGGTTATTGATACATTTTTTGCAAAAACTATTGAAAACTATACTAAAATGGTATACAATAGAAACAGATATAAAAAACAAAGGAAGTTTACTATCTATGCAAAAATTTATTTATGCAGATAATGCGGCAACAACCGCACTTTCCAAACCTGTTTTGGATGAAATGTTGCCTTATCTTACTACAGAATACGGAAATGCTTCCAGCCTTTATAGATTGGGCGGCAGAGCAAAGGCGGCGGTTAATACTGCACGCGAGCGTGTTGCCGCAGCAATAGGCGCCGAAGCCAGAGAAATATATTTTACAGGCGGCGGCAGTGAGTCGGACAACTGGGCTATTAAAGGCATAGCCGAAGCAATGGCTAAAAAGGGCAAAAAGCACATAATTTCCACCGCCTTTGAACATCACGCCGTACTTCACACCCTTGAAAAACTAAAGAAAAACGGCTTTGAGATAACCTTACTCCCCGTTTATGAAAACGGAATTGTACGCCTAAGCGACCTTGAAGCCGCAATTAAGGAAGATACCGCTCTTGTTACCATTATGTACGCCAACAATGAAATCGGCACAATTCAGCCCATTAGCGAGATTGGCGAGATTTGCAAAAAGCACGGCGTTATTTTCCATACCGATGCAGTTCAGGCTGTGGGCAACGTTAAGATTGATGTAAAGCAAGAAAACATCGACCTGCTTTCAATGTCTTCACATAAATTCCACGGACCAAAAGGCGTAGGCGCCCTTTACATTCGCAAGGGTCTTGTAGTGCCTAACCTTATTGATGGCGGCGCACAGGAGCGCGGCCGCAGAGCAGGTACCGAGAACACCGCAGGTATTGTTGGAATGGGCAAGGCGTTAGAGATTGCTGTTTCAACTATGGATGAGCGCAACGAAAAACTTGTTGCAATTCGCGAAAGAATAATTGACGGCGCACTTAAAATAGAGCGTAGCCGAGTAAACGGTGACAGAGTAGCAAGACTCCCCGGTAACGTAAGCCTCTGCTTTGAGGGTGTTGAGGGTGAATCGCTTTTACTTATGCTTGATTTAAAGGGCGTTGCGGCATCATCCGGCTCGGCTTGTACTTCAGGCTCGCTCGACCCAAGCCACGTACTGCTTAGTCTTGGTCTCCCCCACGAAATTGCACACGGATCTTTAAGACTTAGCTTTAGCGAAGACAACACTTTAGAAGATGCAGACTACATTTTATCTGTGCTTCCTGAAATAATTGAGCGACTTCGCAGTATGTCTCCGCTTTGGGACAGAATTAAATCTGAAAATAAATGAGGAGGAATAAAAATGTATACTGAACAGGTTATGGAACATTTCACCAACCCAAGAAATGTTGGCGAAATTGAAAATGCCGATGGCGTAGGCGAAGTTGGCAACGCAAAATGCGGCGATATAATGAAAATTTTTCTTAAAATAAACGGCGGCATTATTGAGGATGTTAAGTTTAAAACCTACGGTTGCGCATCTGCAATTGCTACAAGCTCCATTGCAACCGAAATGATAAAGGGTCAGCCTATTGAAAAGGCTGTTGAGCTTTCAAACAAGGCGGTTGTTGAAGCTTTAGGCGGTTTGCCCGCACACAAAATTCACTGCTCTGTTTTGGCTGAGGAGGCTATTAAAGCCGCCCTTCGCAACTACTATGAAAAACAGGGTATAGACCCCACTCCAATCCTTGGCGAGCCCGTACACGACTGTCACGATTGTGAAGGCTGCGCACACTAAAGCTAAAAACTAAAAGGTAAATCCCCTTAGAAAACTATGGGGATTTACACTTTTAATAAAAATCTATTAAAAAATTTATTTTTCGGTTGACAAAACGGTTTTAGTGTGTTAGAATATTCTAGCACTTTAAATATGGAGAGATGTCCGAGCGGTTTAAGGAGCTGGTCTTGAAAACCAGTGACTCGCAAGAGCCAAGGGTTCGAATCCCTTTCTCTCCGCCATTTTTTAACTAAATATTTTATATATTAGTTACCTTTTTGGAGTAGTACGGGGGTTGGTGACGGGCAACACATTCGAGCGCTGCCGGTGGCAGATGAAGCGAGAATTTGTTGGCGCAGCGGTCAAAATTTTACGCCGCTCCAAGGTGAATAAAATTTTGGGCACCG
>JAFSDM010000024.1 GCA_017436225.1 Clostridia bacterium
TTAGGGTGAGCAGTCAAACCCGAACCGCGTTTTAAAACGGTGGATTTTTGCTCACTTTTCGTTAAAATACTCGCCAATACGGTAGTATTGGCTGCGTTTTGTGCCTCAATTGAACTAAAATCCACACTTTTTAAAATCTTTGACCTCAAAGAGAAGAGATTTTGGAGGATTTTTATTCGATTTAAGCGAAGCAAGGCTGACGCCTTGCAAGATTAAACTAAAGTAAAAAGCACCGAAATATGCCGCTTTGAGGCGGGTTCGGGTTTAACTGCTCACCCTATGTTATACGATTTAATTATATCATTAAATAAAAGAAATGTAAATATAGATTTTGCAGTTGGTAATATTGCAATAAAAGAAGTTTGCACAATCGAAAAGAGTGAGCAAAAAAGCCTAAAATTAAAAAAATCTAAAAAACTCTTTACATTTGAATGTTTTTATGTTATACTAACTCTGTTCCGTTTTCTGGGAGTGGGGGTTTACCGCTTTTCGGTGGTCACCAGCCCTACCCTCGGTTAATAGGAAAATAATTATAAGAGGTGACAAAAAATGACTAAAGAAGTTAAACAGCAGGTTATGGCAGAGTATGCTACTCACGAAGGCGACACAGGTTCTCCTGAGGTACAAATCGCTCTTCTCACCACCCGCATTAACGAGCTTACCGAGCACTTAAAGGTTCACAAAAAGGATCATCACAGTCGTCGCGGTTTGCTTAAGATGGTTGGCCATCGTCGTAATCTTCTCGCTTATCTTATGAAGAACGATATCGAAAGATACCGCTCCATCATTAAGAGACTTAACATCCGTAAGTAATTACAAAGCTGACAGACCGACAAAACACTTTGTTCGGTCTGTCTATTTGTTATTTAACGGATAAAAAAACAAAAAATCTTAAAAAACAGCCGAGGGGTATTAGCGGTAAATTGACGGCTTAAATGCTTTTTAAATTCCCTTTAAACCGTGAATTTATTGCTAATCCTTCAGCTGAAAAATAAAATAATTTTAAATTGGAGGAAAACAAAAATGTACGAAAATTTTAAGGTTTACAGTACCGAATTCGCAGGCCGTACCCTTAGCGTAGAAGTTGGCAAAATGGCTCAGCTTGCTAACGGCTCCTGCCTTGTTCGCTATGGCGAAACTGCAGTTTTTTGTGCTGCTACAGCATCTGCAAAGCCACGCGAAGGCATTGACTTTTTACCCCTTTCAGTAGATTTTGAAGAAAAACTTTATTCCGTTGGTAGAATTCCCGGCTCATTTACCCGCCGCGAAGGCAAACCCACCGATAAAGCCATCTTAGCTTCCCGTGTAATCGACCGTCCCGTTCGCCCCTTGTTCCCTAAGGATATGCGTAACGACGTTTCTATTGTTTGTACCGTTATGTCGGTTGACCCCGACTGCTCACCCGAAATCGTTGGTATGATTGGTGCTTCTATTGCCCTTTCCATCTCTGACATTCCTTGGGAAGGTCCTATCAGCGGTGTTTCGGTAGGCTTTGTTGACGGTCAAATCGTTCTTAACCCAACTGCCGAGCAGCAAAAGGTTTCTGAAATGCAGGTAACCGTTGCTTCCACCGCAGACTTGGTTGCTATGATTGAAGCAGGCGCTAACGAAATCTCAAACGAAGATATGTTTGATGGTATTATGAAGGGTCACGCCGAAAACCAAAAGATTGTTGAGTTTATTAAGGGTATTCAGGCTGAAATCGGTAAAGAGAAGTTCACATTTGAAACTTCCGATCCCGACCCCGAAATGTTTGAAGCTATTAAAGAGTTTGCTATTGAGGATGTTCGCGCAGCACTCGATACCGATGATAAAAACGTTCGCGATGAGCGTTTGCTCCCCGTTTATGATGCAGTACACGCAAAATTTGATGAGCTTTATCCCGAAATGGAAATGAAGATTGATGAATGTATGTACAAGCTTCAAAAATACGTTGTTCGCCGTTGGCTTTTAGATGATGGCAAACGTGTTGACGGTCGTGGTATTGATGAAATCCGTCCCCTTTCTTCTGAAGTTGGTCTTCTCCCAAGAGTTCACGGTTCAGGTCTTTTCGCACGTGGTCAGACACAGGTTCTCACCATTGCAACCTTAGGCCCAGTTCGTGATGCTCAGCTTTTAGACGGTATTGACAGCGAAGAAACAAAACGCTATATGCACCACTACAATATGCCTTCCTATTCCGTTGGCGAAACCAGACCCTCACGTGGTCCCGGTCGCCGCGAAATCGGTCACGGCGCACTTGCGGAGCGCGCACTTTTACCCGTTATCCCAAGCGAAGAAGAGTTCCCCTACGCTATCCGTTTGGTTTCTGAAATCCTTTCATCAAACGGCTCTACCTCACAGGGTTCTATTTGTGGTTCTACCTTAGCACTTATGGATGCAGGTGTTCCCATTAAGGCTCCCGTAGCAGGTATTTCTTGCGGTCTTATCACCGAAGGCGACCGCTTTATGACTATGGTCGATATTCAGGGTCTTGAGGACTTCTTCGGCGATATGGACTTCAAGGTAGCAGGTACTCACAAGGGTATCACCGCTATTCAGATGGACCTTAAAATTCACGGTCTTACCCCCGAAATCATTAAGGAAGCACTTGAAAAAACCTACAAAGCAAGACTTTACATTCTTGATGAAGTTATGCTTAAATGTATTCCCGAGGCAAGAAAAGAAGTTTCCAAATACGCTCCCAAAATGCTCACCACCAAAATCCATCCCGATAAAATCCGTGAGGTTATTGGTTCAGGCGGTAAGGTTATTCAAAAAATTCAGGCAGACTGCGAGTGCAAAATTGACATTGATGATGACGGTAACGTATTCATCTCCGCAGTTGATGCAGATAACGCAAAACGCGCACTTATGATTGTTGAAACAATTGCTCTTGACCCCGAGGTTGGCGCAGTTTACAAGGGTAAGGTTACCCGCCTTATGAACTTTGGCGCATTTGTTGAAATTGCTCCCGGTAAAGAGGGTCTTGTTCACATCAGCAAGCTTGATGTTAAGCGTGTAGAAAAGGTTGAGGACTGCGTAAGCGTTGGTGATGAAGTAATCGTTAAGGTTACCGAGATTGATGACCAAGGCAGAATAAACCTTTCCCGCCGTGATGCCCTTATTGAAATTGAGGGTCTTACCCCCGAAGATAACGGCGAGGAGGACCGCCCACGCAAAGGCGGCCGCCCAGGCTTTAGAAACAAAAGATAATTAAATTTGTTTTTAAATAATATGATATAAAAAAATCTGCAAGTAAGCATTTACTTGCAGATTTTTTGTATAGATATAGATAAATTGGGATTGGCCAAGATTATATTTCAAAGTCTGGAATAACACCATTGATTACACTTCTAACAATATTCATTGCCTCGCCTTTTGCCCGTTCAATACCTACGGGCGTATTCATCCAATTATCCCGTTTTGTATTGTTGTCATTTGCTGGGCAAGGAACAATGGCAATATGCTCTGGGAATAAATATCGTGCAATAGCCAAACTGCGTCTCATATGATAGGCCGTAGTAACTAACAACACTCTACGAACTTTATTCAGCCAAAAAGCTCGCTGCAATTCTATCAGTGCAAAGAGAATGTTTTCTACTGTGTTCTGTGATGAATTCTCTAAAATAACATTTTCTTCGGCTACACCCAATTCCAAAGCAGCTTTGTACATATGCTCGGCTTCACTACACCTTCCAACAGGAAAATCTCGCAAAGCGCCACCGCATAACATTAGTTTGCTTGCTCGTCCCGCATTGTAGGCATCAACAGCCACAGGCACTCTGTACTGTGCAGCTTTTACACTTCCTAATACAATAATGCAATCAACGTTTTCTCCTGTATCCTCTAAACCTTGAAATAACAACCTGTCTACCATTTCAAATGTCAAATCTTCTTCTTTTATCTTTGAAACTAACATTTTTTCTTCCTCGCTAAATTCAAATTGTTCTGGCATTTTTAATCTTCGGGTCTGGGATTGTTCGGAAGCGGTTTGCCATTTTCATCTCTGTTAATGGGGTAGGCTTTAAGATGAAAACTAATACTTTTACAAGGACATATCATATCCATTTCATATTTTTCTTTTGACCCTCTGTGTGTGAAATTGTCTCCTGTTAGTCAAATAAGAATTTATCGGGTGGATATTTATTGCTAAAAATTATTTGATTATAACCTCTGTAACGGTTAAAAGATTTTGTGTTACCTTAAATTTAATTTCAAATTCGGCAAATTCAAAGCCGTAAACACGCTTATCATCGGTTATGTAGTGGGGTCTTGGGTCTTCGGATAAAAGCTCAATTAAAGCGCTTTGCTTGCTTTCGGGGATTTTGCTTAAAAGCTCTTCACTAAAATCTACTTCTAAAGCATCCTTTAGCTTTTCATCGGCAAAGCCGCCTACGGCATCGGGGTGGCAATCGGTGTAGGGTAGGTAGGGCTTAATATCATAAATGGGGGTACCGTTCATTAAATCGGCGCCCGAAACCCTTAAAGCGGTTCCGTTTTCGGTTTTTTCTACACTTAAAAGCTTAACCGAAGAAAGACCTATGGAATTTGGTCTGAAGGGGGAGCGGGTAGCAAAAACGCCAACCCTTTTGTTGCCGCCAAGCCTTGGCGGGCGCACGGTGGGCGACCAATCATCACGCCTTGCCTTTGAAAATTCCCAAATAAGCCAAAGGTGGCTAAAATCTTCAATTCCGCGGAGCGCATCATCATTTCTGAATTCGGGGGTAAAAACTATAAGCGACTCTAAATCAACCAAACCGCTTTGCCTTGGTATGCCGAACTTAGTATTAAAATCGGTTTTTATGTGGGCAATAACCCGTAATTCGTTTTTCATTCTGCCAAAAGCACCACCGTTTTAAAATTGTTGCCAAGCTCGGGGATTATTTTTTCCATTAAATCTTTGGTTTTAATTTTAAGGCTAGAGGTGTTTATTAAGGGGTGGCAACCAAAGTATTCAGCCTTTAAAATATCTTCATCAATTACAAGCGTTACCTTGTTCTCGCCGTCCTTTAAAAGGCCAAGCACACTAACCGAACCGGGTGTCACGCCAAGGTAGGTCTGCATTTGCTCGGCAGAAGCAAATGAAAGTCGGGAGCAACCAAGCTCTTTAGTTAAATTTTTGGTTTTAAAGGGCTTGTCATCGGGCATCATAAGCAGATAAAATTCTGTTTGTTGCCTGTTGCATAAAAATAAATTTTTGCAAATTGAAGCGCCCAAAACCTTGTCAATGTCGGCGCAGATTTCCATTGTCATAGCGGGGGCGTGGTCTACGCGGTCAAATTCAATACCCAGCTTTTCTAAAAAATCGTATGCCAAAAGCTCTGCCGAAATTCTGTCAGAGCAGTCTTTTGGTCTTCCTGTTTCTAAAATCATAAAAATCCCTTATTAGTTATAGTGCGCGTTAATGTGTTCACCGTTTTTGAGAGCGCGAAGAAGCTCTCTGGACTGTGAATCGGCTTCGCCTGTGTTAATAGATTGTTGTAGCCAATAAATAGCGTCATCGCGTTTTCCATCAATAAGGCAGTGTCGGGCGTAGTTATCCATACCTAAAGCATCGCCAAGGTAGGCGGCTTCTCTAAACAATCTCTTGGCTGCAGAGTAACGACCGGCATGCTCTTCTTCAAGACCTTGAATACGCTTTTGCGCTCCAAGCTCACGGTTTGCTGCGGCTTTAGCGCGGGCTTCGGCGGCTTCTTTTTGTCTTCTTTCTTCCTCTTCCTTGCGGCGAGTAACTTCTTCGGGGTCAACGCTTAACCAGTATTTTTCTGTTTCGTCGGTTATACTTCCAACGGATTTAACATAATAGAAATTAGATACAGTTGTTGATACAAAAACGTAAGCTATACTATAAACAAAATATAAAACTACGCCTACAAGTCCCATACCAACAATCAGGCCTACTATTAAACCTACTGAAAACTCAGTCTCAAGCACAAAAAATGCGTAAATTAAGAAGGCGGCAAATAAAACAATAAAAATAATTGAAAGAATCACGCCAAAAGTATCTTCGCCGCTTGATTTGGCTGAGATTTTACTTGCGGCTTGGTGCAAAAATTTGGCTTTTTGGGCTTCGGTGCCATCTTCTTCTATTGAAACCGAAGGCTTATAAGCAATAGAAACAATTATCGTAACAATAAGCGAAGCCAAGATAGGAATAACAAATAACGACGCAACTAAAATACCCCAGTAAAGATACCAAACCATATCAGGTGTGGTTAATAAACCGGAATATTTTTCCCAAATGGTTGTAATGAATGAGAGTTTTTCAAAAACGATCATTTCTTTGGCATCGCTAAGGCTTAAAATAGCACCAAAAACAAGCAATGCGGCTATTACAAAAAACAAAATAGCACAAAGAGGTTCAACAATTTTTCCAATGAGAGTTTTTCTTTTTGATTTTGCTAAAGCTTTGGAAACAAAAAGTTTTGCTTCATTAAAATTTTCTGCAGTGATAGGTGATGGGAAATTTTTCATAAAACTTAGCTCCTTTAATATAAGTTCAAAGACATAAACTATTATAAATATAACATTTTTGTATGTTTTTGTCAAACAAAGGCGAATATTAAAAAACATTTTTTCTTGCAAATTTTCAAGGCTTGGGTTATAATATTAGCGAACCTTCCAAAGGCAAAAACAAGTTGACCTAACGGCTGCGGGCTCAGAATATGAGCATGAGGAAAGTCCGGGCTTCACAGGGCAGGATAGCGGCTAACGGCCGCCGAGGGCAACCTTAGGACAAGTGCAACAGAAATATACCGCCGCATTTTGCGGTAAGGGTGGAAAGGTGGGGTAAGAGCCCACCGGTCATTCGGGAGACCGTTTGACCCTGTAAACTCTATCCGAAGCAACACCAACCGAAGCAACGCATCTGCCCGATGGGCTTCAAAAGGTGGCTTGAGCGTGGGAGTAATCCCCCGCCTAGATAGATAGCCGTTCACGACAGAACCCGGCTTACGGTCAACTTGTTTTTGCTTTTGAGAGGCTATTTTGTTTTAAGTGAATATTTACAGTAAAACCCCAACACAAATTGCTGTGTTGGGGTGATTTTTTGTTGTAATTTGCTTGGCTTTAGCGCCAACCAAAAACCCAAAGGCCCTTCCTTTTCCATCTACTCAATGATGCTCATCGTATAGGCGTTATGTTTCTGCTTAGCGGATTTTATAAGGCTGCTATCCTTAAAATCATTGATATCCCAAACCGTTCTAAGCACCAAAGCGTGTTTATGCTTTTGAACCCGCTCTTTCATTTCTTCGGGAGTGCCGCAATCAGGCTGACAGGAATAATTCGCACCGTACCAGCCGCAGAGATTTTCTTCGCAGTACGGGCGGAAGGAAGCGTCAAATACAATGTCGGCCGTATCAAAGATTGCCGCATCCGCAAAACCTTCTTTGATTGCAATTTCAACTATTTTTTCGTTTTTCATCAGTTTTCCACCAATCCGTATTTAACCTTGATTCTATCCATCTTTTCAAGCATTGGTTCAGCGGCAAGCATAATAAAGAGAGCCGTTCCGAAAGCGTGAACAAGATCCATCGGTAGTCCTGTTACGTAATAGGCAAACAAGGTCTTTAATGTGATGCCTTCCGAAGATACCATAAATGCGGCTGCAGGGTTCATAATTCCACCGTAGATAATAATTGCTGTAAATGCACCGAATACCGCAAGAGATACACGGGTTCGTCTAAGCCATCCTTTTTTGAAAAGCACACCGGCAAGAAAACCGATGATACCCATGGCAAACATCTGCCACGGAGTCCAAGGGCCTTGAGAGAAAAGCATATTGGATGTGAGCATCGTAACGGCGCCCACCAAAAAGCCTGCTTCACCGCCAAAGGCAACGCCTGCAATGATGGTCAGCGCAAGTACGGGTTTGAATTGCGGAAGCATAAAGAACAAGCTTCTGCCTGCGATACCGATGGCACAAAGCACGGCGATGGTAACAAGCTCTCTCGCTTTCGGTTTTCTACCCTCAAATACAAGAATAAACGGTAGCATACATTCAAAAAGTATTAGCAATGCAATCAGATTGTACTGCCTGTCATTCATATAGAAGATGCCGGCAAA
>JAFSDM010000025.1 GCA_017436225.1 Clostridia bacterium
ATTTTAATTTTTATTTTTTATTAGAACTGTTGCTACATTTTAATTTTGCAGCAATCAGAACATTTACCATAAAAAACTATATTGTGACTTTCAATTTCTGCGCCCGTATGTGTGGCGCTTTTTTTTGCAAAATCCTCCACAAAAGGAATATCCAAATCAACTATCTGCCTACAAGCTGTACAACACAGATGAGGGTGAGGATTGCAGGTAGCATCGTAATGCTCGCTTCCGTCAAATGCCTTAAAGGCTAGTATTTCGCCCGCCGAACTAAGCTCTGAGAGATTTCGGTATACCGTGCCAAGGCTTATATTAGGTATTGCTTCCCGCGCCCTTTCATATATTGTAGTAGCGTTTGGATGGAGCTTTGTGGAACGCAAAATTTCTAAAACTACTTCACGTTGCTTTGAATATCGTTTCATCTCCTTAGCTCCTTAAATCTAAATAGTAATCATTACTGTTATTATAATACCAAATGCTTTCTGATTTGTCAAGTGTTTTTTTGAAAAAATTTTAAAAAAGTTTCTATTCTATTTATTCCTAATAAAATACTTGTATTTTTATATATATTAAGGTATAATAATAAGTTGAAAAGGAGTGCGGAGAATGGATATTAAGGTTGGCGACAAGTTGATAATGAAAAAGCCACATCCCTGCGGCGGAAACCGATTTACCGTACTGCGCATTGGTATGGATTTTAAACTGCGTTGCGATGGTTGCGGTCACGAAATAATGGCTCCCCGCTCTAAAATAGAAAAACGCATTAAAAATATTATTACCGAAGAATAATTTCAAGGAGTAAAATTATGATAGAAAAGCTTAAAGCAGTTGAAAAGCGTTATACCGAAATTGGCGAGGAGCTTATGCTTCCCCAAACCGTTTCGGATAATAATCTTTATAAAAAACTGATGCAAGAGCACAAGCACCTTACCCCTATTGTAGAAAAATACCGCGAATACATTGCCGCCGAGCAGTCTTATGAGGAAGCAAAGGAGCTTCTTAGTGAAGGCGGTTTAGATAAAGACTTTAAAGAGCTTGCGGAAGAAGAGCTTAAAGAGTCCAAAGAAAATATGGAAGTTTATTTTGAAGAGCTTAAAATCCTTCTTCTGCCCCGCGACCCTAATGATGACAAAAACGTTATTATTGAAATTCGCGGCGGCGCAGGCGGTGAAGAGGCGGCACTTTTTGCGAACTCACTTATGAGAATGTACACCATGTACGCCGAATCTAAGCGTTGGAAAAACGAAGTTTTAAGTATGAACGCTACCGAGCTTGGCGGTATTAAAGAGGTTAGCTTTATGATAAGCGGTGACGGCGCTTACTCACGTTTTAAGTATGAAAGCGGAGTGCATCGTGTTCAGCGTGTTCCCGAAACCGAAACCTCAGGCAGAATTCACACCTCCACCGTTACCGTTGCTGTTTTACCCGAAGCAGAAGAAGTTGATTTTGACATTAACCCTACCGATTTGAAGATTGATACTTACCGTTCAAGCGGCGCGGGTGGTCAGCATGTTAATACCACCGACTCGGCTATTCGTATAACCCACCTGCCCACGGGCGTTGTTGTTGAATGTCAGGATGAGCGCAGTCAGCACAAAAACAAAGACAAAGCTATGCGACTTTTACGCAGCCGCTTACTCGAAGCCGAAATGCAAAAGCAAACTGAGGCTATTGCAGGTGAGCGCCGTGCTCAGGTTGGCACAGGTGACAGAAGCGAAAGAATAAGAACCTACAACTACCCACAAGGCAGAGTTACCGACCACAGAATTGGTCTTACACTTTATAAAATCGACCAAATTTTAAACGGCGATTTAGATGAAGTTATTGATAGTCTTATTACCCACTACAGAGCAGAGATGCTTAAAGAGCAGGGTAGTATTTAATAAAGAGTGATTATATGAAAACCCTACACCTTAAAGCTATGGATGAAAATGCCGTAAACGAAATAACCAAAGCTGCCGAAATACTTAAAAACGGCGGCTTGGTTGCCATTCCTACCGAAACGGTTTACGGACTTGCGGCATCAGCTTTTAATGAAAGTGCAGTAGCTAACATATTTAAGGCGAAGGGCAGACCTAACGATAACCCGCTTATCGTTCATATAGCAGAAATAACAGAGCTTGAAAAAATAGCAAAAGATATAACCCCCATAGCAAAAAAATGTATGGACTCCTTTTGGCCCGGTCCCTTTACGGCGGTTTTGCCCAAAACAGAGGTTATACCCGCCTCGGTTTCGGGCGGTCTTAATACCGTAGCAGTGCGTATGCCAAACAACCCCGTTGCAAGGGCTATTATTAAAAAATCGGGGCTGCCCTTAGCCGCTCCTTCGGCAAACCGCTCCGGCTCACCCAGTCCATCCACCGCAAACCACGTTATAGATGATTTAGATGGCAGAATTGATGCCGTTGTAATATCTGAAAATTGTGAGGTTGGTGTGGAGTCAACCGTTGTTACCTTTGCTACCGAACCGCCAAGACTTCTTCGCCCCGGTGCGGTTACGGCAGAACAACTTAAAGAGCTTATACCTGATCTTATTATTGACCCCGCAGTTACTGCCGAGCCCGAAAAGGGTGTAGCGGTTGCCTCCCCCGGTATGAAATACAAACACTATGCTCCCAAAGCAGAAGTTATTATGGCGGTGGGAAGTATAAACTCCTTTTGTGAATATTGTAACACCCACAAGGCTGATTTTGATTTTGCCCTTTGCTATGATGAAGATGAAAAAAATCTTTTAATCCCCCACCTATCACTTGGCGAAAATGAAAACCACGAAAAACAAGCCGAGCTTTTATTCAAATACTTAAGGGATATTGATAAAAAAGGCTACAAAAGGGTTATTGTTCACGCACCTCTTAAGGAAGGGGTTGGCCTTGCGGTTTATAACAGACTTATTCGCGCCGCCGGCTTTAAGGTGATTGATTTATGAAAATAATTGGACTTACGGGACCTAGCGGAACGGGTAAAACCACCGTTTCGGATATTGCCGCTAATTTGGGTTACGCTATAATTGATTGCGACAAGGTAGCAAGGGAGGTTGCAAACGACCCCGAGCTTTTAAGCACCCTTGAGGCAGAATTTAAGGGCGTTACCGAAAACGGAATTCTAAACCGAAAGGCTCTTGCCGAAAAGGCGTTTGCCACAAGCAAAGCCACCGAAAAATTAAACAGCATAATGCTACCCGTTATAGCAAATGCTATTGATGAAAAAATTAAAAATTTTGAAAAAATCGGTACAGAATACATCCTTTTAGATGCTCCCACCCTTTTTGAAAGCGGAGAGGACAAAAAATGTGATGCCGTAATTGCGGTACTTGCAGATATTGAAATCCGAGCCAAGCGTATAAAGGCAAGGGATAATTTAACCCCCGCTCAGCTGGAGAGCCGACTAAAGGCAACAAAACCCGACTCTTTTTACAAAGAACGCACTAAATATATTATATGTAATAACGGTAATCTGTTTGATTTACAATCAAATGCAATAAATATTTTAAAAAAATTTAAGGAGATGTAGCTTTATGGAAACAAAAGAACTTAAAGATATGCTGTTTTACAAACGCAAAAACGGTTATTCCGTAATTAGTGATGAGGTTAAAACTGCCGCTTTTGATTTTGCAGAGGGTTATAAAAACTATTTAAATAATTCCAAAACCGAACGCAGAGCAGTTACTACCTCTATTGAAATTGCAAAGGCAAAGGGATTTAAGGAATTTGACCCCAAATCCACCTACAAAGCAGGCGAAAAGCTTTACATTAACAATCGCGGCAAGGCTGCGGCATTTGTTGTTATTGGTGAGGAGGATATTGAGCTTGGTGCAACCGTTACCGCCGCTCACATTGACTCTCCCCGTTTAGACCTAAAGCCAAACCCACTTTATGAAGATATTGAGCTTGGACTTTTTAAAACCCACTACTACGGCGGTATTCGTAAATATCAGTGGACTGCCGTTCCCCTTGCTATTCACGGCGTATTTGCTAAAAAGGACGGCACCGTGGTTGATGTTACAATCGGCGAGGATGAAAACGATCCCATTTTTGTAATAAACGACCTTTTGCCACACCTTGCTGCAGAGCAAAACAAACGCCTTTTACCACAAGGTATTGCGGGTGAAGAGCTTAACGTTTTGGTTGGCAGTATGCCCTTTAAGGATGACTCTGAAAGCGAACTTGTAAAGCTTAACCTTTTAAATATTCTTTATGAAAAATACGGTGTTACCGAAGCCGATTTCCTTTCTGCCGAGCTTGAGTGCGTACCCGCATATAAGGCGAAGGATTTAGGTTTAGACCGCTCTATGATAGGCTCCTACGGTCACGATGACCGCGTTTGCGCCTACCCCGCTTTAATGGCAATCACCGAGCTTGGCGTTCCTAAGAAAACCGCTATTTGCGTTTTAGCCGACAAGGAGGAAACAGGCTCCAACGGCAACACAGGTCTTAGCTCCGATTTCCTTTATCATATTATAGATGACCTTTGCCGTAATCAAAATAAATCCACCACCTTGGCGCTTCGCAACAGCGTTTGCCTTTCTGCCGATGTTAATGCTGCAACCGACCCCACCTTTAAAAATGTTATGGAGCCTAAAAATGCTTCCTACCTTAATTACGGTGTTGTTATTACCAAATACACAGGTTCAGGCGGTAAGGGTGGCACATCCGACGCTTCTGCTGAATATGTTGGCAAGGTTCGCGCAATGCTTGATAAAAACGAAATTATATGGCAAACAGGCGAGCTTGGTAAGGTAGATGCAGGCGGCGGCGGAACTGTTGCAAAATACGTTGCAAATTTAGGCTTAGACGTTGTAGACCTTGGCGTTCCCGTTCTTTCCATGCACGCACCCTTCGAAACCGTTTCAAAGCTTGACGTTTATATGACCTACCTCACAATGTCTGCCTTCCACAAGGATTTTTAATTAAAACAGGCAGGAGAGGGTTAAAAGCTCCCTTAGCCTTGCATACCAATAGGTAAGCTCGCTGCAATCGGGAACCAATTTGCCCCCTATTTTTACAGTAATAGCCGGCTTTTCAAATTCATAGGCGAACCAATCTGAAAAATTTAAATTTTTGTTTGTAATTGGCGGCGTTATGCTAAATGAAGTAACCGCCGCCATAATTTCTGCCATTTTCACACTTCTTTCAGGCTCTGCAAATCCGCTATACATAACAGTTTTATCACCCACCGCAAGGCTTATTAGCTGTCGCGCCCTTTTGTTTCGGCAAAAATTGGCAAGCGCTACCGTTTCAGCCTCTGATTCGGGTCGGTATCCGCTAAACCCTGCAAAGCTAGGTCCCGCTATATGTAGCTTTTGCTCCTCAAGGCGCCTTTGCTTAAAGCCTAAAAAGAAGTTTCGTGAAATCTCTACGCCACGCAAATTCGCCCGCCACTTTGAAAAATCGCCATAGCAGAGCTTTGATATTTTATCTGCCATATTCCCGCAACCGTTCTGACCTCTCAGCGCTATTTCGTACCCATCGGGGTTAAGAAGCGGTAAAATCATAACACCTCTGCCAAACATTGCTCTTCTTATATTTATTCCGCACATTTCATCGCCCACCAGAATTTTTTCACTAAGCTCCGCAATAAACTGCAATAGTATAAGAGTAGCAATTCTAAAGGCGGGGTCATCCCCCGTTACAAACAGGGTAAAATCACTAGTGCTGCCCAGACTTAGCACCTGTATATCTCTGCCCGCTACCGATTTGCCTATGCTTTCTACCCCAACAAAGGGGTATTTGCGAGTTATGAGCGCAATTAATCTTTTAATCTCAAAATAACTGTAATCTATCCCGTGAATTTTACTTTCCATATTAATCTGCTCCTTTTGGCGTACATATTATTATATATTATGCTGTAAGAAGCCCTTTTAGGAGGATTTTTTATGAATTTAGAGGAAAAACAATTATCATTTGAATATAAATTTAAAGGCAGAATAATAAATCTCCGTGTAGATGAAGCTCTGCTTCCAAACGGAGCTACCGCGTCAAGAGAAATTGTTGAGCATAACGGCGGTATTTGCGTTGTTCCCCTTACCGAAAACAATGAAATTTTAATGGTAGAGCAGTTTCGCTACCCATACGGCGAGGTTGTTTTAGAAATCCCCGCAGGCAAACGCGATGGCAACGAAGAGCCACTAGACGGCGGCAAACGTGAGCTTAAAGAAGAAACCGGCGCCACCGCCGAAAGCTATACCTTTTTAGGTGAGCTTTACCCATCACCCGGATACTGCGGTGAAATCATTTATATGTACCTTGCAAAAGGTCTTTCTTACGGTGAAACCGACCCCGATGAGGATGAATTTTTAAATGTTAAAAAGATCCCCTTAGAAAAGGCGGTTGATATGATAATGAAGGGCGAAATTAAGGATGCCAAAACTCAAACCGCTATTTTAAAGGTTGAAAGGATGCTTAAAAATGGTTTCTAAGAGAATAATAATTGATGAAGCGAATAATGTTTATTTAGATTGCTATCTGCACGAAAATCCACCCGTTGCCTTTAAAGAAGAACTGGCACGACCTGCCGTTGTGGTATGCCCCGGCGGCGGATACAACCATTTAAGTGAGCGTGAAGCCGATCCTGTTGCATTTGAATATTTAGCAAAGGGATATAACGCCTTTGTTCTTTATTATTCTTTAAAGGAAGCCGCCACTTTTCCAAAGCCTATTGTAGATTTATCCAAGGCGCTTAAAATTATCCGCGAAAATGCTGATGAATGGCATATTATTAAGGATAAAATTGCAGTTTGCGGTTTTTCGGCAGGCGGTCATTTATGTGCATCGCTTGGCGTTCATTGGAATTTACCCGAAGTGATGGGAAAATCCGACTGCTTTAACGGCGAAAACAAGCCTAATGCTTTAATTCTTGTGTATCCTGCAATTACCACACGCGGTTGGCTTAACGAAAAGCACCAACGTTTTACTGATGAATATCATTCCTTCGAGGATGTAAAAAAGCTTTTAGATTGCTCCTTGCACGTTGGCAAACACACTCCCCCAACCTTTTTAACCCACTGTTTTTCCGATAATGTTGTACCCGTGCAGGAAAGTCTTGCCTTTGCAAACGTTTTAGAAGAAAATGATATTCCGTTTGAGCTTCACGTTTTTCCAAACGGACTTCACGGTATGGGTCTTGGCAATCTTGAAACCTATCGCTTTGAAGATAAGTCATACGCTAAATGGATGGAGCTTTCTGTTCTTTGGCTTGACCGACTTTTTTCTGATGAATTATTTGAGCCACAAAAAAGCTATCCCGATATTCCAAGAGCAAGATTTTTAGTATGATTTTAGCAGGTAGATTTTAAATGAAATCTACCTGCTTTTTTATGAATACTTTACAGATTTAGCACTTTAAATAGTTAAATTGTATAATTATTTTAAAAATATAGCTTTTATAACTGTGCAAACCTTAAATTTATCATTAAAAAGGTTGACAAATCATTATATTTTGTTATAATAAGTTGTATATAATTTAAAATGCTATGATAGGGACAGTTCTTTTATTTTTGGTAGTTTTCAGAGAGTCGGCGGTTGCTGTGAGCCGATAACGAGAATTTAAAAGCATCCCCCTTAAGCAGACGGCTGAAACGGTTATTTTTGTAATTTTCCGCGTGTAAGCCTGTACGGGTTCGACCGTTATATCGAAGGTGTATTTTTTGTACATCATGAGTGATCGCATATTTGCGGTAATACGAGTGGTACCACGGAACGATTTTTTCTTCCGCCTCGATTTTCGGGGCGGATTTTTTAAAAATAGTTCGTCTCGAGCTATTTTTTATATTTTGGAGGAAATCTCAATGTTAAGTTTAGACAAAATCTATCAAGCCGCATTTACACTTAAAAACGTCATCCGACCCACAAATCTTATTTCTGCCCCGGGTCTTAGCAATAATTGTGAAGTCTATTTAAAGCCTGAAAATCTTCAAATAACAGGTTCCTTTAAGGTTCGCGGCTCTGCTTTTAAAATTTCTCAGCTGAGTGATGAGGAAAAAGCCAAGGGCGTTATCGCCTGCTCTGCAGGTAATCACGCGCAGGGCGTTGCGCTTGCCGCAACAAAACAGGGCATAAAATCTATAATCTGCTTGCCAAATACCGCCCCTATTTCTAAGGTGGAGGCAACTAAAAACTACGGCGCAGAGGTTTGCCTTGTTAAAGGTGTTTATGATGATGCTTATAAAAAAGCGTTAGAGCTTAAAGAAGAGCACGGCTATTCCTTTGTTCACCCCTTTGATGATGAAGACGTTATTGCAGGTCAAGGCACCATAGGTTTAGAGATTTTAGAAGAGCTTGACAGCGTTGATGCAGTAGTTGTTCCAATCGGCGGCGGCGGACTTATTTCGGGTGTTGCTTTTGCGGTTAAAGCACTCCGCCCCAACGTAAAGGTTTACGGCGTTCAGGCTGAAGGCGCACCATCAATGTTAAATTCAATCAACAATAATGAAATTCAAACCCTTCCCAGTGTTTCTACCTTTGCAGATGGTATTGCAGTTAAATCTCCGGGTGAAAACACCTTCCACTACTGCAGTCAATATGTAGATGAAATCGTTACAGTAAACGAGGATGAAATTTCTACCGCAATACTTACTATGATGGAGCAACAAAAAACCATCGCAGAGGGTGCGGGTGCCGTATCTGTTGCGGCTGTTTTGGCAAATAAGCTTCCGCTTGACGGCAAAAAGGTTGTTTGCATTGTTTCGGGCGGTAATATTGACGTTACAATTCTCTCCCGCGTTATTGAGCGTGGTTTGCTTAACTCAGGCAGAACTTCTCAGCTTTGCATTGAGCTTACCGACCGTCCCGGTCAGCTTCACGAGGTTTCGGGTATCATTGCCGAATGTGGCGGTAACGTTATTGCGGTTTACCACGAACGCGCCAGCGAAATTAAAGAAATTAACGGTTGTTACCTTAGAATTAGTATTGAAACACGTAACTTTGAGCATATTGAACAGATAAAACAAGCTCTTATTAAAAACGGCTTTAAGTTAGTTTAGGAGGAAAGATTTATGAATATCCAAAAAATTCACACCGAAAAAGCTCCCGCTGCAATCGGTCCCTATTCCCAAGCTGTTAAGGTTGGTGATTTTATTTTCACTTCAGGTCAAATAGCATTAGTGCCCGAAAGCGGTAATGTAGAAGCTGAAGGTATAGTCGCTCAAACCGAACAGGTTATGAAAAATCTTTCTGCAGTGCTTGAAGCCGCAGGAAGCTCTATGGAAAAGGCTGTAAAAACAACCTGCTTTTTAGCAGATATGAACGATTTTGCCGCTTTTAACGAAGTTTACGGAAAATACTTCACCTCCAAACCCGCAAGAAGCTGTGTTGCAGCTAAACAGTTACCAAAAAACGTTCTTGTTGAGGTTGAGGTTATAGCTTTAGCTTAATCCCATTCGCTTAAGCAAATTTGCTTAGAATATTAAAAGGAGAATTCGATTATGTTACTTACCGGTGCAGAAATTATTGCCGAGGTTTTAATTGAACAGGGTGTTGACACCGTTTTTGGTTATCCCGGTGGCTCGGTTTTAAATATTTACGATGCACTTTATCTTTATAAGGATAAAATAAATCACTATATGTCTGCGCACGAGCAAGGCGCTTGTCACGCGGCAGACGGCTACGCCCGTTTAACAGGCAAAACAGGCGTTGTTATTTCCACAAGCGGCCCCGGTGCTACAAATCTTGTTACAGGTATTGCCACCGCTTATATGGATAGCGTGCCCCTTGTTGCCATTACAGGTAACGTTCCTACTTCACTTATAGGTAAGGATAGCTTTCAAGAGGTTTACATAGCAGGTATCACAATGCCTATTACCAAGCACAACTTTACCGTTCGCTCGGTAGAAGACCTTGCCGATACCCTTCGCTCTGCCTTTAAAATTGCAAACAGTGGCAGACCCGGTCCCGTTTTAGTTGACGTACCTAAGGATATTACAAGCAACAAGGCTGAGTTTTCCAAAAAGCCCGTTACCCCTGAGCCCGTAGAGCAAAAAAGCTTTAAGAATTTAGAAAAGGTTGCAAGCCTTATTAACTCGGCTAAATTCCCCGTTGTTTATTTGGGTGGCGGCGTTAGAATTTCCTCTGCCGAGCAGGAGCTTTTTGAGTTTCTTAAAAAAGCCGATATCCCCGCTACCTACACAATTATGGCGGCAGGCGTTTTAGGCTACGGCGATGAGCTTAATATGGGTCTTATAGGTATGCACGGTAGTAAAACCGCTAATCTTGCGGTAGATAACGCCGATTTAGTTCTTGCAATAGGCACTCGTTTTAGCGACCGTGTTGCACTCAATCCGCAAAAATTCGCCCGTCGTGCAAGAATTGTTCATATTGATATTGACCCAAGCGAAATTGGAAAAAATGTTCCCGCAGACGTTTCAATTATAGGCGATGTTAAAAAGGTTCTTACCGAGCTTTTGCCTATGGTTAAAAAGGCAAAGCACGCCGACTGGTTAAGCCAAATAAACGAGTGGCGTAAAAAGGACTACTGCCCCACCGATGATGATTCGGTGTTAAAGCCCCATCAGGTTATGGCAGCTATATGCGATGCCGCAGGTGAGGATGCAGTTTTCATTACCGACGTTGGTCAGCATCAAATGTGGGCGGCTCAATATATTCGCCACATTAAAACACGCAGCTTTTTAACAAGTGGCGGTCTTGGTACTATGGGCTACGGTTACGGCGCCGCGCTTGGTGCCGCAGTTGCCGATAAAGAAAACCGCCCCATTATTCACATTACAGGCGATGGCTCCTTCCATATGAATATGAATGAGGCTTGCACCGCAGTAAGCTACAATCTTCCAGTTATTACAGTTATTATGAACAACTCGGTTCTGGGTATGGTTCGCCAGTGGCAAAAAAGCTTCTACGGTAAGCGTTTTTCTTCTAGTGAGCCCGAAAGAAAAACCAACTATAAAGCCGTTGCCGAGGGCTTTGGTCTTACCGGCTTCAGATGCGAAAACTTAGCCGAATTTAAGGAGGCTATGGATAAAGCATTAAAGCTTGGCGGCCCCGTTTGGATAGAATGTGTTATTGACCGTGAAGAGGCAGTTTTACCTATGATTCCTGCCGGCGGCTCGGTTGATGATATTATAATAAACTAAAGAAAGGGATAGCATTATGGAAAAACATTACTTAAGCGTTCTTGTTGAAAATAATGAAGGTGTTTTGGCTAGAATTTCATCCCTTTTTTGTCAGCGTGGTTTTAATATTGACAGTCTTACCGTTTCTGCCACCGACAACCCCGAAATTTCCAGAATTACAATAGTTACAACAGGTGATGAGGCTTCCTTCCGCCAAATCAGAAAGCAAACTGAAAAGCTTGTTGAAACAAAAACTTTGTTTCCGCTTAATCTTCGCACCAGTCTTCTTCGTGAGCTTCTTTTAATAAAGCTTCGCTCTAACACCGAGATTAAAAACAAAATTGAAAAGCTTGCAGAAAAAAACGGAGCAGTTGTTATTGATGTTTCGGTTGGTTGTGTGGTTTTAGAGCTTACGGGAGAACCCGAAAAAATCGATAAATTCTTATCAAAGCTTAAAGATTTTGAAATTATTGAAATGTGCCGAACAGGTGTTACCGCTATGGAACGCGGTGAAGCCACTTATTCATTAAGTGTATAAATTTCAACTTTGTGCGTGTTACGACTAACGACTCGGAAACGCTCTGAAATAACAAATATTTTTTTAAAGGAGATTTTTTAAATGATTAAAAAGTATTATGACACCGACTGCAACCTTGATATGTTAGCAGGCAAAACCGTTGCAATTATGGGCTTCGGCTCTCAAGGTCACGCTCATGCACAAAACCTTCACGACAGCGGCGTTAAGGTTGTTGTAGGTCTTCGCAGCACAAGCGCCAGCGCAGAAAAAGCCAGAGCAGCAGGCTTGGAGGTTATGGAAGTAGCAGAAGCAGCTAAGGTTGCTGACATTGTAATGATGCTTGTTCCTGATGAAGTTGCAGCAGATATTTACAACGAGCAGGTTGCTCCTAATATGAAGCCCGGCAACGTACTTATGTTTGCTCACGGCTTTAACATTCACTTCAACTTCATTACTCCCGACCCCGAGGTTGACGTTATTATGGTTGCTCCCAAAGGCCCAGGTCACACCGTTCGTAGCCAGTATTTAGAGGGCAAGGGCGTTCCCAGCCTTATTGCCGTTTATCAGGACGCTTCCGGCAAAGCTAAGGAATATGCTTTGGCATATGCTTGCGGTATCGGCGCAGGCCGTGCAGGTATACTTGAAACCTCCTTCCGTGAAGAAACCGAAACCGACCTTTTCGGTGAGCAGGCAGTTCTTTGCGGTGGTGTTACCGAGCTTATGAAGGCTGGCTTTGACACTCTTGTTGAGGCAGGCTACGAGCCCGAAATGGCTTACTTTGAGTGTATCCACGAAATGAAGCTTATTGTTGACCTTATCAATTCAGGCGGTTTTGCTATGATGCGTTACTCCATCTCTAACACTGCTGAGTACGGTGATTACAGAACAGGTAAACGCCTTATCACCGAAGAAACCAGAAAAGAAATGAAAAAGGTTCTTTCTGAAATTCAAGACGGTACCTTCGCTTCTGAATTTATGCAGGAATTCTCTTCCGGCAGAAAGGCTAAATTCTTAGCTACCCGCCGTAAAGAAAGCGAACACCTTTTAGAAAAGGTTGGCGCAGGTCTTAGAAAAATGATGAGCTGGCTTAAAAAATAATTCAAAAATTTTTAAGATAAAACTTATTTAAACCGCTTGGTTAAACCCGAGCGGTTTTCTTCTGCATTACGCCTCTTTCCCCTTGACTGCAAGGGTATCTTTGTGCTAATATATTAGTATGGCGTTTTATAAATAATTTATAATTTATATAAGCAAAATACTGGCTGACAAGTTTTTTTATTAACCGTCAGCAGAAATGAGGTATATTATGAACAGAAAAAGTGATAACGTAACAAAAGGTGCTGAACGCGCACCCAACAGAAGCCTTTTTTATGCAATGGGCTACACTAAAGAGGAATTGGAACGCCCTCTTATAGGTGTTGTTTCGGCTCACAGTGAAATCGTGCCCGGCCACATTCATTTAGATAAAATTGCAGAGGCTGTAAAGGCAGGTATTCGCTCTGCAGGCGGTACTCCCATTCAGTTCCCCGCAATCGGTGTTTGCGATGGTATTGCAATGGGTCACATTGGTATGAAATATTCTTTAGCAAGTCGTGAGCTTATTGCAGATAGCGTAGAAACTATGACAATAGCTCATCAGCTTGATGGTTTAGTGCTTGTTCCAAACTGCGATAAAATCGTGCCCGGTATGATTATGGCGGCAGTTAGAATGGATATTCCCGCAGTTGTATGCAGCGGCGGTCCTATGCTCGCAGGTAAATGGGGCGGCGAAGAGGTAAGTCTTTCTAAAATGTTTGAAGCGGTTGGCGCAAACAAGGCAGGTATGATGAGTGACTGCGAGCTTGAGGCTTGCGAGCAAAGCGTTTGCCCAGGTTGCGGTAGCTGTGCGGGTATGTACACCGCAAACAGTATGAACTGCCTTTCTGAAGCCATTGGTATTGCGCTTCCCGGTAACGGAACAATACCCGCAGTAAGCGGCAGAAGAGTTATGCTTGCAAAACGTGCAGGTGCCGCCATTATGGATATGGTAAACAAGGGCATTACCGCACGTCAGATTGTAAATCAAAAATCACTGGAGAATGCTATTGCTTGTGATATGGCTCTTGGTTGCAGCTCCAACAGTGTATTACACCTTTTGGCCATCGCAAACGAGGCAGGCTCACCCATTGAGCTTAAAACCTTTAACGAAATCAGCGCAAAGGTGCCTAACCTTTGTCACTTGGCACCTGCAGGTCACACTCACATTCAGGATTTGGATGCCGCAGGCGGTATCAGAGCCGTTCAAGCCGAGCTTTTAAAGGGCGGATATATTGATGGCTCTGCCATAACCGTTACAGGCAAAACAGTTGCTGAAAACGCAAGCGGTGCTAAGATTTTAGACGAAGGCTCCATTAGACCACTTAGCAACCCATATAGTGAAACAGGCGGACTTCAAATTCTTTGGGGTAATCTTGCCCCCGAGGGATGCGTTGTTAAGCGTTCTGCCGTTGCACCCGAGATGCTCACCCACACAGGCAGAGCAAGAGTTTTCAACAGTGAGGATGAAGCCATTGCCGCTATTTACGGTGGCAAAATTGTAGATGGTGACGTTGTTGTTATTCGCTACGAAGGTCCTAAAGGTGGCCCCGGTATGCGCGAAATGCTTAACCCCACCAGTGCTTTGGCAGGTATGAAGTTAGATAAAACCGTTGCACTTATTACCGATGGCCGTTTCTCGGGAGCAAGTCGTGGCGCTTCTATCGGTCACGTATGTCCCGAAGCCGCAGATGGCGGTGTAATCGGTTTGGTTGAAGAGGGCGACCAAATTGAAATAGATATTCCCGCTGCTAAAATTACCCTTTTAGTATCAGACGAAGAACTTGCAAAAAGAGATGCAAACAGAGTATTCCCCGAGCCAAATATTAAAACAGGTTGGCTTTCTCGCTATGCAAAACAGGTTAGCGGCGCAAACTTTGGCGCAATTATGAAATAATGAGAGTATTTTTTCATACTTTAGGTTGTAAGGTTAACCGTTATGAAACCGAAAAAATGCTTGAACAGCTTTCTTCTATCGGCTTTGTTTTAACAAACGATGCAAAATCTGCCGATTTAATTGTGGTAAATTCCTGCACCGTAACCGCCGAAAGTGACCGTAAAACCCGTCAGCTTACCCGCCGATATAAAAGGCAGAATGAAAATGCCGCTTTGCTTCTTACAGGCTGTATGCCTCAAGCATTCCCCAACGATGCCCAAAAGCTCCCCGCAGATATAATTTTAGGCAACTCAAGTGACAGAGATGTTGTGAGCGCGGTGACCAATTATTTTAAAAACAAAAACCGCCTAATAAATGTTTTTCCCCACCAAAAAAGCGAAGCCTTTGAAACGGGTGTGCTTGAAGATTTTAGCGAACGCACAAGAGCATATATGAAAATTGAAGATGGGTGTGACCGCGGTTGCACCTACTGCATAATCCCAAAAGCAAGAGGCAGAGTAAGGTCAAGAAGTCTTGAAGATATTAAAGCCGAAGCCGAAAACCTTGCAAAAAAGGGCTTTTGCGAAATTGTTTTGGTTGGTATAAATCTTTCATCGTTCGGTAAGGGTAGTTCACTTTCCCTTGCCGATGCCGTTAAAACCGTAGCTTCGGTTTCGGGTATTGAAAGGGTGCGTCTTGGCTCCCTTGAGCCTGACCTTACCGATGATACTCTTCTTGCAAATCTTAAAGAGATTAAAGAATTTTGTCCACAGTTTCATCTTTCGTTGCAGTCGGGCTCGGATGCTACCTTAAAAAGAATGAATCGCCTTTACACTGCCGATGAATATTATAAGCTAACCCAA
Source organism: Clostridia bacterium (assembly GCA_017436225.1). Lineage (GTDB taxonomy): Bacteria > Bacillota > Clostridia > Oscillospirales > Acutalibacteraceae > UMGS1279. The sequence continues at coordinate 15,387 of JAFSDM010000025.1, forward strand.
AAAATTAAATCTATTTGGCATAACGCTTCAATCACCACCGATATTATGGTTGGCTTTATCGGCGAAAGCGATGAAGAATTTAACGAGTCGCTTGAATTTGCCAAAAAGGTTGGTTTTTTAAAGGCGCATATCTTCCCTTATAGCGTAAGAGAAGGCACCTTTGCCGCAAATATGGATATAAAGCAAAGGGTTGCCGAAGATATTAAAAATCGCCGTGCCGCCATTATGGCTGAAGAATGTGACAAGGCTTCAATCAAACTTTTAGACTCACTAAAAGGTGAGCAAAGAAGTGTGCTTTTTGAACGCTTTGACGGTGCCCTTTCGCACGGTTACAGCGAAGATTATATCCCCGTTTATTTAGAAAACGAAAATTCATCGGGCAAAATTAAAACCGTTGAAATCCTAGGTAGCTTTAGCGACGGTGTAAAAGCAAAGATTGTGTAAAAAAATAGCCTTAAATGTCAAAAAACTGTCATTTAAGGCTATTAAAATAACTTTGGTAACAAAGGAATGATAATTTTGAAATTAAATTACAAAAGAACGGTGCTTATTGGCTTTGCATTTATGGGTATACTTTGCTTTTGGCAGTTTTACGACCAAGTTATACCCTTTTTGCTTGAAAACAAATTTGGGCTTTCCACCCTTGCAGCAAACTCGGTAATGGCGGTAGATAATGTCCTTGCAATTTTTATGTTGCCGCTTTTTGGTGCAATTTCTGACAAAACGCACACCAGACTAGGCAAGCGAACCCCCTACATTCTTTTTGGTACGCTCGCTTCGGTTATGCTTTTGGTAACGCTTGGCATTTTTAACGAGCTTACAAGTCTTTGGGGATTTATGATTACCCTTTTTGCCCTTCTTTTTGCAATGTCTGTTTACCGCACCCCCGCGGTTGCTTATATGCCTGATGTTACACCAAAGCCGCTTCGAAGCAAGGCAAACGCCGTTATAAATCTTGTTGGTTACATAGGCGGAATTTTTGCCACAGGCATTATGATGTTTATGCTTAAAAGCGAAAAGGGCGAGGGCGGCGAATCGGTTTACTCCGACGGACAGTCCTTCCTTCCAATCTTTTTAATAGTAGCCGCCTTTATGTTAATTTCGGTTATTATTATGGTTTTATCTCTTAACGAAAACAAGCTTTTAGCCGAAACCAAGGTTGATGACAGCCAAGAAGAAATTTTGGAAAACGACAAAAAAGAAAAGCTTTCAAGGCCCGTTTTTAAAAGCCTTGTTTTAATTTTATTGTCGGTATTTTTATGGTTTATGGCTTATAACGCCGTTACCACCGCATTTTCACGCTACTGTGTTGAGATTTGGAAAACCGACCTTAGCACATCTTCAAGCTATTTGTTGGTAGCAACCGTTTCGGCAATTATTTCCTTTGTTCCGCTTGGCTTTTTATCAAGCGCAGTTGGCAGAAAAAAGACCATTCTTTTAGGAATAACCCTTATGACAGTTTGCTACCTTATTGCAGTGTTTATTAAACAACAAACGCCTGTTATGTACCTTATTTTTGGTCTTGTTGGCATTGGTTGGGCGGCAATAAACGTAAACTCCTTCCCTATGGTTGTGGAGATGTGCCGCGGCTCTGACGTTGGTAAATACACAGGCTTTTACTACACCTTCTCTATGGCGGCGCAAATAACCACTCCCCTGCTTTCAGGTCTTCTTATAGATAATTTGGGCTTTGGTTATTCGGTACTATTCCCCTATGCCGTTTTATTCTCAGTCCTTTCCTTTGTAACAATGCTTTTTGTAAAGCACGGAGATTCTAAAGCTGAGCGCAAGGCTTCTTTGCTTGAAAGCTTTGACCTTGAGGACTAAAAAATGACTGCAATTTTAACTTTTGGTATAGCTATATTGCTTTTTGTTTTGGTGATTGGATTTTTAATTCTACCTTCTAACCGAAATCACCCCGACCTTAAAAAGCTAAATGGACTACTTATTGCTCACAGGGGACTTCACCAAAACCAAAACGGCATTCCCGAAAATTCCTTAAAGGCGTTTGCCACCGCAGTTGAAAACGGTTTTGCGATTGAAAACGACATTCACATAACCAAGGATGGCGAAATTGTAGTTTTTCACGATGACACACTGAAACGTATGTGCGGCGTGGATAAAATTATAGAGGATTTAACCCTTGAAGAGATAAAAAAATATCCTCTTTTAAATAGCAATGAATATATTCCAACCCTCAAAGAATGCTTGGCGCTTATTGATGGCAAGGTACCGCTTTTGGTGGAGTTTAAGTGTAGAAGTCTTATAAGCTGCACCGAGCTTTGCGAAAAGGCAAACGAAATTTTAAGCAATTATAATGGCAAATATTTTGTGCAGTCCTTTTACCCGTTTGTAATTAAGTGGTATCGCAAAAACCGCCCCGATATTTTAAGAGGGCAATTGGCGGAAGCCTTTAAGGGCGAAGAAATTTACAAAAGGGCGCTTGGCAATATGCTACTGAACTTTATATCCCGCCCCGATTTTATTTCATACAGGCATAATCATAAAGATAAATTTATGTTCAGACTCACTAAAAAGCTTGGCGGTTTTCCTGTTGGGTGGACCTTTACTTCGCAAGAAGAAATAGATGCTTCAAAATCGGATTTCAAGGCATTTATATTTGAAAACTTTAAAGCAAATTTAAAAGACTAAACAAAAAAGCGTTGCGGTAGAAAAACTACTGCAACGCTTAATTTTTTAATTTTATTTTAGGGTGAGCAGTCAAACCCTAACTCATTAAATACGTACTGACAGGTTACAAGCGCCGCAGTTTGTATAGCGCTTTCATTAAAAACAATGTTGGCGGAATGTAGGGTTAAGGAGGTTCTTGGGTCCTCTGAGCCGTTACCGACTACGTAGCGAACGCCCTGAACCTTAGTTAAAAATTCGGAAAAATCATCAGATGCGGAGTTAGGCTCGGGAAGTAAAATAATCTTATCCTCGCCAATAGTTTGCCTGGTGGCAAGAGCTAGACCATCAATTACCTCTGCATCGTTAATAAGTGGTGCGATTGAGGCGTTAACGGTTACTTCGGCGGTGGTTCTCATACTTTCACAGTGCAACTTGCAAATGCGCTTAATACCTTCAAGCATATAGGCTCTTGTTTCGTGGTCAAAGGTGCGTAGCGAACCGGATATTTCAACGCTATCGGGAATTATGTTAGCTTTAGTACCGCCAACGATTTTGCCAAAGCTTAACACCGCGGGCTTAAACGGGGAAATCTCCCTTGAAATTAGGGTTTGAAGCTGTGTAATTAAATATGCAGAAGCAACGATTGGGTCAATTGTACTGGCAGGGCGAGCGCCGTGACCGCCAACGCCGTGCACCTTAATATCAATCATATCTGCGCCGGCATTTGCAGAGCCTTTAATAAGCCCAACGTGACCTAACGGCAGTAGTGGGTCAACGTGAACGCCCACAATCTGCTCCATAACGGGCTCCCAAGTAAATGCGCCCTTTTCAATCATATATTTTGCGCCAACGCCAAGCTCTTCTGCGGGTTGGAACAACAGGCGTACGTTACCTGCCAATTCTTCTTTGCAGCCTTGCAAAACCTTACCAACAAGCAATAAATAAGCGGTGTTAATATCGTGTCCGCATGAGTGACAAACTCCGGGATTTTTTGAAGCAAATTCAAGTCCGCTTTCTTCATTCATTGGCAGAGCGTCAATATCGGCCCTAAGACCAATGGTTTTACCGGGCTTGCCGCCGCGGATAATGGCGCTTACGCCTACCTCTAAACCGCGTTCTTCAATTTCAATTCCGCTTTCTTCAAGCACTTTTTTAATTAACGCGGTGGTTTCAAATTCCTTCATTGAAACTTCGGGGTTTTGGTGAATCTTACGGCGAATTTCTATTATTTCGTCCATAAAACCATCGATAAGATTTTTTAAATTTTCCACTATAAAATCCCCTCTCTGTCGAGCGTTTTATTTTATAAATCTTGCCTTCATCATAGGCTTAATTCCGCCTGCTTCTAAAATTTTAAGGGTTTGACCATCAAACTTATCGCAGGGGTATACCTTACCTGTTTCTTTAACGGTAACGGTGCCTTTTTCAAGGTCAAGAGTTAAGGTTTGTCCACTTTCTACTTCTTTACTAATTCCCTTACACACAACAAGCGGAAGACCCAGATTAATCGAGTTGCGGAAGAAAATCCTTGCAAAAGAATCGGCAACAACTGCCACCGCACCCATATTTAAAAGAGCAATTGGTGCGTGCTCACGGCTTGAACCACAACCGAAGTTTGTTCCCGCTACAACAATTCCACCTGTAGGGAAGCTTTTAGCAATATCTTCATCAACGCCACAAAGACAGTGACTACCAATCTCCTTAGGGTCGGTGATAGCTAAAAAGCGACCGGGATAAATCTGGTCTGTATCAATATTATTTCCAACTATAATAATTTTTCCGGTCATTTCGGTTTGCATATGGCTTTCCTCCCTTTATTTCAAATATTCTCTTGGGTCTGTAATGCGACCGTTTAAGATACTTGCCGCAACGGTTGCGGGACTGGCAAGATAAATTTGTGCCTCGGTGGAGCCCATACGACCGGGGAAATTTCTGTTTGTGCTTGTAATACATACTTCGTTAGGTGCCAAAACGCCTTCATGTGCGCCCAGACACGCGCCGCAGCCGGGAGAAGTAATGGTAGCGCCCGCCTTCATTAAATCCTGTATGTAGCCTTTTTCAATGCAAGCAGTCAATACTTCGGCAGAAGCAGGAACTACAACCAATCTTGTGTATTTAGGAATATGTTTTCCACGAAGAATTTCTGACGCAATAGCAATATCTTCTTCTCGACCGCCTGTGCAACTACCGATATAGCCTTGGTCAAGCTTGATTTCACCCTTTGCAACAATGTTTGCCAAGGTGTCGACATTATCTACGCTATGCGGACAAGCAAGTTGCGGCTCCATTTTGGAAACATCAAATACATAGCTTTCTTCATATTTAAAATCGGGGTCGGTGTACTGCACTTCATAGGGGCGAACCGCACGTTTTTCAACGTAATCAAGAACATCTTCATTAGGCTGCATATAAGCAGTTTTTGCGCCCATTTCTACCGCCATATTACATATTACCATACGACCTGCAACGTTAAGATTTTCTACATAGCTACCTGTGAAATCGATAGCCTTATATACTGCGCCGTCTGCCTTGATTTTTCCAAGAACATTCAAAATAACGTCTTTAGGATAAACGCCTTTGGGTGCTTCGCCATCAAGACGAATTTCAATAATTTCGGGAACACGGAACCATAGCTCACCCGTCATAAGAATGGTTGCCATATCGGTTGCGCCGCAGCCTGTGCCCATTGCACCAAATGCGCCGTGGGTGGTTGTGTGGCTATCGGTAGCAACAACAATCATACCGGGATAAATTACGCCTGCTTCGGGCATAACCTGATGGCAAACGCCGCACTCTGTATCAAAATGGAATTTTAAGTTATTCTTTTTTGCAAACTCGCGCATTTCTTTATGGTTAGCTGCGCTCTTCATATCAGGAGCGGGGGCGTAATGGTCGAAAACAAATGCCGCCCTTTCGGAGTCCCAAACCTTTTCTCCGCCCATTTCATAGAAGGAATAAACGGTTTGTAAATATAGGTCATTTATTTCAGCAAAATCAACTTTAGCGGTTATAATTTCACCAGTAGCTACAGTTTCACGCCCACTATTTTTAGCGAGAATTTTCTCTATGGCATGCATAGCTTCATGCCTCCCGTTAGCTTTAAATTTATAAATAAAATATACATAGATAATAATAACACAACATTCTGAATATCGCAACCCTTTTAACGTAAAAATATGGTATTTTGCGCTGTGCGTACAATTGACAAAGCCTTTGCTTTTTTGATATAATACCAATATACTAAAAAATATAGGAGAATAAATATGTATAAGCTTATTACCTTTGATATATATTCAGCAAGTCTTGATATTAACGGCAGTGCTACTCCCATTGTAAAGGAAGTGCTTGGTTGGGATGATGAAAAATCCCTTGAATTTTTCAAAACCTGGAGAGCGCAACAGTGGAACTTCCTTCTTTTAAACAACAGTATGAGCGTAGGCTTTGAAAGCTATCGCAGTATTACCACTAAATCATTGGAATATGCTATTAAAAAGTTTGAAATAAGCCTTACCGAAGAGCAGAAAAACAGACTAATGGAAATTTGGGGTTCCTTTAAGGCTTGGCCCGAGGCAAAAGAAGTTATTGCTGAAATTAAAAGGCGCGGCTACAAGGTGGCAATGCTCTCAAACGGCGATAAGGATATGTTGGAGCCTTTACAAAGCTCATCGGGAATTCAGTTTGATTACGTATTTTCTGCCGAGAGCGCCAAGGCATATAAGCCTTCGGCATCGGTATATGATATTCCCTTTTTAGAAACCGGCATTAAAAAAGAAGAGATGCTCCACGTGGCAGGCTCGATGTTTGACGTAATGGGCGCAAAGGCAGCAGGTTGCAACTGCGCGTGGTCAAACCGCTACTCCGACTACGTTTTAGACCCAAAATTTGAGCCTGATTATAATATGAAAAGCTTAAGCGAACTATTAAACTTCTTATAATGATTAAATTTAATAACTAATCTATGTGCAACATAAATTATTAGGGATGTAAAAAGCAAGATTTATTAACCGCCTTTAAATAAGAATAAAATTAAAAGAAACATCTGCAACGAAAAGCGTGAAAAAAGCACCTTCGTTGTAGATTTTTTGTTTATAAATATTCAAAAATACGTGCAACTGTAATTTAGATTATCTTAAACTAAAAAAGCAAGGCAAAGCCGAGCAAAAAACACTTATTATCTATTTTTCTTACTTGCACCAATTTAGATATCGGTTATTCAAAAATTTGTATACCCTTGCATTTTAATAGAAAATAAATTTATTTATAAACGAAAAAGATTCGCCTGCTTTGAGACGAATCTTTTCAAAACAAAATTTATTCTGCGCTAACGTTTTTATTGCAGATTTTATAAGGAATACTTCCAATTACAAAAGGCAATACAATCAAACCTATCCATGCTGCTAAAAGCACTTTTATAATTACCATAAATATACCTGCAGACGTATCAATATTGCGTACAACCTTCCATCCACAAACAAAACCTACTACGCAAAGTACCAATACAATAATTTCGTATACGCCTAAAGAGAAACTACCTGTTGCAAAGCTGAGATTATTTATTATCTTTGGTAAAATAAACACATAGCAACCATAAGCCACAAGAACTAAAAGAAAGCGCATCCAGCCAGAAGTAAAAACTTTTTTCATCAATTTCACCTCCATCCCTATTAAAACCTAAAACTCCGCCTACAAAAATAGGCGCAATACAACCAAAATCATTTATGAGTATTATAAATTAAACGTTATCTTTTGTCAAGATAAACGGATAGTATAAAGATAACTTTTACTCTAATTTAAGTCCTCCCAGAAAGCCGTTTTTGGAAGCAGGATATCTACAAAATTCAACTGCAAAAACACAAAGCAAAGCCGAGCGGGGTTAAATCACGCGCAGCGTGTATGTAATCAAGCCGAAAAAATGAATGCCATAGAATCAAAGGTCTCACCCGTGGCGGCGGGTTGCAACTGTGCTTGGTCAAACCGCTACTCCGACTACGTTTTAGACCCAAAATTTGAGCCCGATTATAATATGAAAAGCTTACACGAGCTTTTAAACTTCTTATAACTATATTGCTTTTTATAGGTCTGCACACTTCCCCGTGCAGACTTTTTTATAAACCAAACCCCTTAAAAACGGCGAAAAAAGCGGGCTTTCAAGCATAACCTGAAAGCCCGCTAAAACTTTTACTTTTTTTAATTATAATTTGGTTGCAACCTCAAAGATTTTTGCAGGAAGCTCTGCCTCATCACAAGAAACGGTGAAGGTAAATCTTACATTGCTATCCTCTGCTACTGCAGAAAGTCTGTCAAGGAAGGCAGCGAGTTCATCGTAATCTCTGCTACCAAGACGGAGGGTTGCATCTACAAAAATATCGGTAACGTCATGATTTGCAGACTGAATACCGCAAAGGAGAGCGTAAAGCTCGCCATAACCGGAAATGCCATAGCTTTCGGCATCTATCAAACGTGCTTTATGTGTAATACTAAATGTTAAAGTATCGCCCTTTTCAACGCAAACAACATTACCCTTGCTGGCCTCTGTTGCAGCATTAACCAAGTCGATTAATTTTTTTGTTTTTCCAGAACCTTTTTTCCCAATAATAAGCTGAATCATTATTAGCTCACTCCTTTATATTATTAACCGTTTAAAACGGTAATTGCCTAAAACTTATTTGCCAAGACGCTTTTCTAAAGCTTCTTTTTCTCCCTCATAACCGGGTTTGCCAAGCAAAGCAAACATATTCTTTTTATAGCTTTCAACACCGGGTTGGTCAAAGGGGTTAACACCCAAAAGATAACCCGAAATTGCACAAGCCTTTTCGAAGAAATAAATAAGCCTGCCTAAATGCTCCTCATCTGCTTTAGCTACATCTAAAACAAGGCAAGGAACCTTACCGTCGGTATGGGCTAAGATTGTGCCCTCGAATGCCTTCTCATTTACAAATGACATTGACTTACCTACAAGGAAGTTAAGTCCGTCGCCATCTTCGGCGTCCTCTTTAATTACAACGTCGCTACCGCAGTCGCCGATATTTACCACCGTTTCAAACAAAATTCGGCGGCCATCCTGCACGTACTGACCCATTGAATGAAGGTCGGTAGAGAAGATTGCGGATGCGGGGAAAATACCCTTGTTATCTTTACCCTCGCTCTCGCCAAAGAGTTGCTTATACCACTCTGCAAACATTGTAAAGCGTGGTTCGTAAGAAACCATAAACTCAATTTCCATACCCTTACGATAAAGGGCGTTGCGGAGAGCTGCATAACGGTAACAATCGTTCTTTTCAAGGTCTGCTACGTTATATTCTTCAGCCGCTTTGGCTGCACCTTGCATTAAAGCATCAATATCGGCACCTGAAACTGCTATTGGTAAAAGACCAACCGCTGTGAGCACCGAGAAACGACCGCCTACGTCATCCGGAATTACGAAGCACTCGTAGCCCTTTTGGTCTGCCAAGGCTTTAAGTGTACCGCGAGCCTTATCGGTAGTACAATAAATGCGTTTTGCAGCTTCGGCTTCGCCATACTCTTTTTCAAGATATTCACGGAATACTCTGAAGGCTATTGCGGGTTCGGTAGTTGTGCCTGATTTTGAAATAATATTCACAGAAACACGTTTACCCTTACACATAAGTAAAAGGTCATTAAGTGTAGAGCCGCTTATGCTATTACCTGCGAAATAGATTTCGGGGTTATCGCCCCTTAAATTGTTATAATATGGGGATTTTAAAAACTCAATCGCCGCACGTGCGCCAAGATAAGAGCCGCCGATACCGATTACTATTAAAACATCAGTATCCTCTTTAATTTTTTGCGCCGCTTTTTTAATGCGAGCAAATTCTTCTTTATCATAATCGAAGGGAAGATTTACCCAACCTAAAAAATCGTTTCCTAATCCACTTTTATCAGAAAGCTGCTTATGGGCTGCAAGAACCTGAGTTTCAAGGCCCTTTAGCTCATTTGCTTGAAAAAAGCTTTTTGCATAATTTTCATTAAATTTAACTGCCATAATTTACTCCTTATTTGCTACTGGGTTTATTATATTGTACAATACATTTACTATTTTTGCAATAGAATTTTTTGTGATTTTTATTATTTTTTACATCTTTTTAATATTTAATTACACTTTTTATCGGCAAAATGCTTAAAAAAGTAGGTATTTGAGGATTACGGTGTTACAGCAGAAGTGAATATTAGCTCAAAGGCATTTAAAAAAGTTACCCTTTCCACCGTATTTGCCGAGCAAAGCGGCAGTTCGCCTATTTGCTTACCGTCAAGCGTGAATTTAACACTACCTATTTTATCACCCGTAAAAATCGGCGCTTCAATATTTTCTTTAAGCTCAATAGATTGAACTATTTCATCCTGCTTACCCTTTGGAAGCAAAAGAGATATCTGATTTGTTCCGACATCGACAGATATTTGGTTTCCCATACCCTTTGAAACCGCAACGCTTGTTAAATTTTTAAGGTCGGGCGTAAGAGAGATAAAAGACCAATTTGCAAAACCGTAATCGAGCAGTTTTTTAGCGCCTGTAAAACGCTCGTTACTGTTATCTGCACCCATTACAACTGCCACAAGCTCCATACCGTCGCGCTCAGCGGTGGCGGCAACACAGCACCCCGCTTTGGAGGTTGTGCCCGTTTTAAGACCCGTTGCACCACTGTAATATCTGACTAATTTATTGGTGTTTGTAAGCTCACTTTTACCATCTCGAAGGGCGTCCATCCACACGGTTGAATACTTCTTTATAAGGCTATGCTTAATAAGTGCAGATGCCATTATTGCAACATCCTTGCCTGTTGTGAGATGACCTTCCTCATCCAAACCGCAGGAGTTTTTAAAGGTGGTGTTTTTCATACCAAGTTCTTTTGCTTTTTTATTCATAAGCTCTACAAAGGCTTCCTCACTGCCCGAAACGGCTTCGGCTAAGGCTACCGTTGCATCGTTTGCACTTGCGATTACCGATGCTCGTAGAAGCTCATCAACCGTCATTTGCTCACCTACCTCAAGCCAGATTTGAGAACCGCCCATTGAAGCCGCATGCTCACTGCAGTTGACCTTTGTGGTAAGGGTTAGTTTTTCATTTTCTATTGCCTCCATAACAAGAAGCAGCGACATTATTTTAGTTATGGATGCGGGGGCAAGCCGCTCATCGGGATTTGTTTCATAAAGCACCTTGCCTGTGTGCGGCTCTATTAGTACCACGCTTTTTGCCTTTATTTCAAGCGCGGTACTGACCGTAGCAGAGGCAGAAATCCCCCCAATATCGGTTAGCAAATCATCACTCAAAAATTCGGTTGAAAGACTGGTTTTAGCTACTGCCGACATAGAAAAAAGCGGCATTACAAGTAGCACAGCCACCATAAATACCGCTAAAATTTTTCTGCATTTTTTCATTTTAAGCACCTCCATATATATTTTAAATATATGAAAGGCTTTTGATTTTAATAACCCAGATTTTCCTTGCAGATTATAACCTTTATTCTGTCCTTAATTCTTTGATAACCGCTTACAACATAGGTTGAGCAAATTCTGCCCTCGTTCAGACAACCATCACACATTTCTCGCTCTTCATTTTTAAGGGAAATACATTCATTAGTTTTAAAACAGGGTGTTTCAATACCGAGGCGTTTACAGTTTAGCGGCGCCGCGATGGTTTTAACCCTTTGCTCTGCCGCCTTTAAATCCTTAACAATTTTGTTTGCGCCAACAACCACGATAACTTTTTTAGGACCAAAGCAAAATGCCGCAACACGATTTCCGTTACCGTCTACGTTATAAAGCTCGCCGCTCTCAGTTACGGCGTTTGATGATGTTATAAAGGCATCGGCAAGTAAGGACTGCCGCATAACCTCTACTGCCTCATCGCGGGAAAGACCTTCGGCATAGCGGTCAAAAAATTTGTAATTGCCCTCACGCAAAAAGGTAAGAACCCCTACCTCGTTTAGCGTTACCGAACCGCCAACACCAACCGATGTGCCATCATCTAAAAGGCTTTTTAAAAGTGGTAAAACCTCTTCCTTGCTTTCTACCACAAAAGCTTCCATATTATTTTTATTAAGATTTTCTGCAACCTTGTTAATTAAATTATTCATTTTCATCACCTGTTAAATTATAAAGTTTATTGAAATTTTAGTCAATAGGAGTTTGAAATTTTTATTTTTAAAATTTCGGGTGGATTATTTATTTTTGGAACAAGGTAAAGATTGCCAAGTCCGCGTGAAACCACAAGTCTTTTTTCGTAAACACCACTAGTATACTTAGGAAAGATGCCCTGACCCGGCGCATAAATTCCCATCCCGAAAAATCGCCACTGACCACCGTGTGCATGACCCGAAAAGATTAAATCAATGGGTAAATCCTTAATATATTTAGGGTAATATTCGGGATGATGACAAAGCAATAGTTTGAATCCCTTAAGCTGACTAAATTCGGTTAAAAAATCAACATTGGGCTGATTTTGATTTTCAGGATAAAACCTACCGGAGGTAAGCCCACCTATACTTATACCCTTAAAGCTTACAAAATCATTATCCAAAAGGATTGTGCCGGTTTTTGAAATTCTTTTTCTTAAATCTCCCAAATATCCTATTTCGTGATTGCCAAGAGAGCAAAAGGTAGGTAGCATTTTTGAAGCTGAGCTTAAAAATTCAAAACCCCTCTCACAAATAAAATTATTATGAATAAAATCCCCGCCAAGCAAAATGGCATCCACATCCATAGAAGAAATTGCATCTAAAATCGGACCGTTTGGGTAGTTGTGTAAGTCTGATACAAATGCAAAGCTAACATTCATTTTTTCTTTTGCAGAAAAAATATATTCATTTATGCTTAACTTCATTTTTCGCCCTCATTATTATGAATTTTATAGAATTCTTTATAAATCTCATCAAAAACAGGCTTTAAATCTGACTCTTTTAGCTTTTGCACCCTGCGGTCATAGGTTAAAATTCCGTTTGTTTCATCTTCCACATCACTAACCTGTGTTAAAACGGTAGCAGAAAGTCCTTTGCTTACGGCGGGTAAAATTTCATTTGAATATAGCTTTTTCACAGCCGATTTAAATGCTTCACTATCTTCAAATTTTTTGTAGCCGTAGGTTTTATCCAGGTTAAAGCTATGCTCCTTAATTTTATAAGAATAACCTCCAAATTCCGATAAAAACAGCACCTTTTCGGGACTTGGAGTAAGCTTTATTGGTTTAAAATAAACGTGCTCGCTTTGGAAATCACTCTTTCGAGGTCTGAACCAACCCGAAGCTGTATCGTAAAGTCTTGTGGGGTCAAGGCTTTTAAGCTCGTTATAAATACGCTCATCATCATACTGCCCCCAACCCTCGTTAAAAATGGTGTACTGCACCACCGAGGGGTGGTTATAAAGATGGTTTACCGTTTGCTTTGCGGCGGTTTCAAAAAAGTATTTTCTTTGCTTGGTGGCTTTATGGCGAATGCCTGATTTTAGCCCCACAGTTGGCAGAGCAGTATCAATAAAAAAGCTGTATTTACCGCTGTTTACCATATCTTGAAAAACTGCCATACCGTATAAATCGCAGTAATAATAGAAAATCTGCGGCTCGATTTTAATGTGTTTTCTAAGCATATTAAAGCCGAGCTTTTTCATACTTAAAATGTCATTTTTATAGCCTTCGGGAGTGGCAGGAAGATAAATTCCGTCACTAAAATAGCCTTGGTCTAAAAGTCCGTTCCAAAAATACGGCTTGCCGTTAAGCGCCATATATGTGTACTTGCCGACCTTTTTGCTTTTCACAGTGCGAAGCGCAAAATAAGAGCTTATTTTATCCTCTCCCGAGGTTAAGGTGAAGTAATATAGGTAAGGATTTTCGGGAGTCCAATTTATTGGGTTTTCTATTTTCAAAGTAAATTCATTACCCGAAAACTCTTTTGTTATTTTAGTATCTTTGGTTTCAATCTCTAAAGTTTTTGAGCTTTCGCCGCCATCTATTTTAAAGGTTACTTTATCAAGGTCGGCGGTGATTTTTAAATCCTTAATATATTTTTTCGGTCTTGCTTCAAGCCACACCGACTGCCATATTCCCGAAATTGGGGTGTACCACATACCGCCGCGATTTATTCTTTGTTTGCCGTAGGGCAGCTCGCTATCGGTTTTGTCGGTTATTTGAACCAAAAGGTGATTTTTGCCCCAATTTAAAAGGTCGGTTATTTCAAATTCGGCAGGTAAATATCCGCCTGAGTTTTTGCCTAAAATTTTGCCGTTTAGCTGTACCGTTGTATGAAGGTCTGCGGCATCAAAGGTTAAAAATACTCGTTTGTTTTTAAAATTTTCGGGTAAAGTAAAATCTCTTTCATAAACCAAGGTGTCGCCTTTTTTAAAGCTTTTACCCACTCCCGAAATTCTTGATTCAGGTGGAAAGGGCACCCTTATTTCTGATGAAAAAACATCCCCTTTTTTGCCCACTACCTTAAATTTCCATTTGCCGTTAAGGGATAAAAAATCTTGCCTTTTCATTTGGGGGCGTGGGTGTTCGTTATATGGGATTTCGGGGAGATTTTCTTCAAACGCGGTGGTAAGTAAGACAGTTTTTGGATTTGATTTTTTTGCAAAAACAACTACCAGAATTAAAACAATAACCGCCGCCGCTAAAGCCGCAAAGAATATGTTTTGATTTGGAACAAATGAAAAGGTGCCATCATTATTTTGCACCGTTTCGGCATTCGCTAAAACAGTTTTACCAATAAACGGACCTATAACGCCCGGAATTAAAACCTGTGCAAAAATTCTTATTCCCTGCAAACTGCCAACCTTTCCCTCGGGAGTGTTATCTCTTATAACTGCGCCGAAAACCGCCATGCCCGAAAGGTAGCCGCACATCATTAAAAGTGAGCCTATAAAAACTAAAGCGGTTGATTTGAAAAGACCTAAAATTATAAAGCCTACAATAAGCCATAAAACAGCAATTACAGAAGATGTTTTAAAACCTTTTTTATCATAAAATCTGCCCCAAAAAGCAGTTACCACAGAAGCTATGATAATTGCAGGCGCCATTATTAAAACGTAATCTGCCATACCTAATGAAACTTCATAATAAAGAATTAGATAGGGCATAAAAATTTGAATTGCGATATTAAATATAACAAAAACTGCAAGCGGGAAATAAAGCGATTTGTTTTTTGCTACCGTTGAAGGCTTAAAGCCGTAAAAAATAGAACTGAAATATCCTCCGCTTGATGCCTTTATATCAGGCTCCTTAATAATGAAAAAGCCTAATATGCCAACAAGCAAGGTTGCGGCACCGATTATAGCGAAAATAATTGACCAATCTTTCGATTTTCCTAAATCGAACCCCATAAAACCGCCAAATACTGCCAATATCGCAACAAGCGGCATCATAGCGTTTATGCCTTCTGCCGCACCGCGATTTGTACTATCGGTGCTATCGGTAAGCCAAGCGTTAAAGGCGGCATCATTAGCGGTTGAGCCAAAGAAGGTCATAATACAGTCAAGCGCAATGGTAAGGCTTATTCCCACCGTAGCCGCCGAAACGGTTGCGGGAATAATTTTGTTTAAAATATCACTGCGGAGAAAAACAAAGCAGAAAATTGAAATTCCCCACAAAATATATCCGCCGCAGATAAACAGCTTTCTTTTGCCGATTTTATCGGACAGGGCGCCCATAAAAACGGTGGTTAGGGTTGCTGCAACTGCACTTGCCGCCACCATTAGCGAAATATCGCCCGCCGAAGCGTTAAACATTTTATAAATGAAAACGTTGAAATACATATTTTCAACAACCCAGGCAATTTGACCCATAAGGCTGAAAATTGTAAGTGCCGCTAAAAATCTAGGCGAAAGTTTTGTTTTCATAACGCACCATCCCTTGTGTAAATATACTTTAATTATAATATTTAAAGTCGCATCGGTCAATAGCAGTTTAAAATATCTGTTTTTATTAAAATCTTACCAAAAATACTGCAAAAACGGTACCCTAAAAACCTAATTTTTTCTTGATAAAAACACTAAACTATGTTATAATTAATCGAATATATTTAATTAGGAGAAATGCGTTTTGGCTATTCCACAAGACCATATAAGAAATTTTTGCATTATTGCACATATTGACCACGGAAAATCCACCCTTGCCGACCGCCTTTTAGAGCTTACTGAGTCGGTTACTCAAAGGGAAATGGAAGACCAGCTTTTAGACAGTATGGATTTAGAAAGGGAACGCGGCATTACCATTAAAGCCCACGCTGTTACCCTTTATTACAAGGCAAAAAATGGCGAAGAATATGAATTTAACCTTATTGACACTCCCGGTCACGTTGACTTTAACTACGAGGTTTCCAGATCTCTTGCCGCTTGTGAGGGCGCCGTTTTGGTTGTTGATGCTTCTCAGGGAATTGAGGCGCAAACCCTTGCCAACACCTACCTTGCGGTTGACCACAATCTAGAGCTTTTGCCGGTTATAAATAAAATTGACCTTCCCAGTGCCGACCCCGACCGAGTTGTTGCTGAGATTGAAGATATTATTGGTATTCCTGCCGATGAAGCGCCACGTGTTTCAGCAAAAACGGGCGAAAACATTGGCGAGATTTTAGAAAAGCTTATAACCGAAATCCCTGCCCCTACAGGCGACTCCAGCGAGCCGCTCAAGGCACTCATTTTTGACTCTTACTATGACCCCTACAAAGGCGTTATTGTTTATTTCAGAGTTGTTTCGGGTGAGATTAAAACCGGTCAGGTAATTAAGATGATGGCAAGCGGCGCAGAGTTTACCACCGTTGAAGTGGGCAGAAAAATGGCTACCGCTATGGTGCCCTGCGACTGTCTTAAAGCAGGTGAAGTTGGCTACCTTGCGGCATCTATTAAAACTGTTGGCGATGCCAGAGTCGGTGATACCATCACCTGTGCTGAAAATCCCGCAGCCGAGCCGCTTGAAGGCTACCGCAAGGTTAACCCTGTTGTTTTTTGCGGTATTTACCCCGCCGATGGCGCTCACTATTCCGACCTTAGAGAAGCGCTTGAAAAGCTTCAACTTAACGATGCCTCGCTTCTTTTTGAAGCCGAAACCTCACAGGCCTTAGGCTTTGGTTTCCGTTGCGGCTTTTTGGGACTTCTGCATATGGAGATTATTCAAGAACGTCTTGAGAGAGAATATAACATTGACCTTGTTACCACCGCTCCAAGCGTTGTTTATAAATTTGAGCTTACAAACGGCGAGGTGGTTAGCGTGGATAACCCCACAAACTACCCCGACCCCGCAACAATAGCTTCGGCTATGGAGCCTGTTGCCGACGTTCACATTTTCTCCCCCCGTGATTATATTGGCGATATTATGGGTCTTTGCCAAGAGCGCAGAGGCGAATATCAGGATACAAAATATATGGGTGACCGCGTAGATTTGCATTACGTTATGCCTATTGGCGAAATTGTCTACGACTTTTTTGATGCTCTTAAATCCCGTACTCGTGGCTACGCAAGCTACGACTACGAAACCAAGGGCTACCAAAAATCAAAGCTGGTTAAGCTTGACGTTATGCTTGCGGGAGATGTTGTAGATGCGCTTTCATTTATTGTTCACTCGGACAACGCCTATGCAAGAGCCAGAAGAATTGCCGAAAAATTAAAAGAGTTTATTCCGCGTCAGCTTTTTGAAGTGCCCGTTCAGGTGGCAATCGGCGGTAAGATTATTGCCCGAGAAACCGTTAAGGCTATGCGCAAGGACGTTTTAGCAAAGTGCTACGGCGGTGATATAACCAGAAAGAAAAAACTTCTTGAAAAGCAAAAAGAAGGTAAAAAACGTATGCGCCAGTTAGGCTCTGTTGAAGTGCCGCAAGAAGCCTTTATGGCGGTTCTTAAACTCGATGAATAGAAGAAAATCTATAATTTATGCATCTATTTTCGTCTTGCTTTTGGCGGTGATGCTGTCATCTGCCGCTACGCTTAAGGGGTGCTTTTCAAAAACCTTATCCCGCACATTTTTTGCGGCGGACACGGTATGCACCATAACCCTTTATGACGGAAACGAAGATGCTTTAGATGGCGCGGTGGAGCTTGTAACGACTCTTGCGAATAGGCTGAGCTGTAAGGATGAAGCTTCTGAGCTTAATAAACTTAATACTGAAAGCTCTGCTTTATCCCCCTCTTCCGAGTTGTTAGACGTTATTCAAAAAGGGGTATATTTTTCCAATATAAGTAACGGTGTTTTTGATATTACGGTAAAGCCGCTCAGTGATTTATGGGATTTTAAAAATGCAAAAATCCCAAGCAATGCAGAAATTTTATCGGCTACCAAAAAAATTGATTTTAAAAACATTAAAATTCAAAATGGTTCGGTTTCCCTTGAAAACGGCGCTAAAATAGATTTAGGCGGTATCGCAAAAGGGTATATAGCTGATAAAATTAGCGATTTTCTATTAAAAAACGGCGTAAAATCAGCAATTATTAACCTTGGCGGTAATGTTACGGTTGTTGGCAAAAATAAGGGTGAAAAATTTAATATCGGTATTCAAAAGCCGTTTGAGGATGGAACCGCCGCCCTTATTTCCTGCTCTGACACCTCGGTTGTAACAAGCGGAATTTATCAGCGTTATTTTGAAGAGAATGGCAAAATTTACCATCACCTTTTAAACACAAAAACAGGTTACCCCGAACAAAACTCTCTTTATTCGGTAACAATAATTTCACCTTCTGCCACCGCTGCAGATGCTCTTTCCACCCTTTGCTTTTTAAAGGGGCTAAAGGAGGGCTTAGCCTTTATTGAGCAAACCCCGAACACCGAAGCAGTATTTATTGACCAAAACCAAAAGCTGCATTTATCAACGGGACTTAAAATGAATAATAATTTAATAGAAATAAAATAAAAAATATCGGAGGTCTTTTTTATGGATTGCAAACAGTTTTTTAACAGCATAGCCGATAAGCGCATTGCCCTTTGCGGAATTGGTATAAGCAACACCCCGCTAATTTTAAAATTTTTAAAATTAGGCGCCAGAGTTTTTGCTTGTGACCGCCGTGACCGCAAGGCAATAGGCGAGGTTGCCAACACCTTAGAAAAAGCAGGCGCGGAGCTACGCCTTGGCGAAGACTACCTTAAAAATCTTGAAGTGGATGTTATTTTCCGTACCCCCGGTATGAATTTTAATCTTCCCGAGCTTGAGGAAGCGCGCAGAAACGGTATCGCCGTAACTTCTGAAATGGAAGTGTTTTTTGACCTTTGCCCTGCTACAATCTTTGCAGTAACCGGCTCGGACGGTAAAACCACAACCACTACACTTATTGCAAAAATGCTTGAAGCGGCAGGCAAAAAGGTACACGTCGGCGGTAATATCGGCAGACCTCTGCTCCCCGAGCTTGACAACATCTCTCCCGAGGATTTTGTAGTTGTAGAGCTTTCCTCATTCCAGCTTATTTCTATGAGAAAAAGTCCCGATGTTGCCGTTATTACCAACGTTGCGCCCAATCATTTAGACGTTCATAAGGATATGGATGAATACATTGGCGCAAAGAAAAACATTATGCTTCATCAAAATGCTTTTTCTCGCACCGTGCTTAATTTAGATGACGAAATCACCAAAGGCTTTGCTAAGGATGTTAGAGGTCAGCTTCTTTATTCAAGTATGACCGAACGCATTAAAAACGGCGCTTGGATAGATGGTGAGGGCAACATTTTTATGAGCTACCGCTCAATAAACGCTCCTATAATGAACAAAAAGGATATTGCCCTTATGGGTGAACACAATGTTGCTAACTATCTTTCTGCAATTTCTGCCGTATGGGGCTATGTTGGCGCAGAAGAAATCCGCAAGGTTGCCAAAGAGTTTAGAGGTGTTGAGCATAGAATTGAGTTTGTCAGAGAGCTTGATGGCGTTAAATACTACAATGACTCCATTGCAACAAGCCCAACAAGAACTATTGCAGGTCTTAAATCCTTTGAAAAGGATGTTATTTTGCTCGCAGGCGGATATGATAAGCATATCCCGTTTGAACCCATGGTGCCTTACATTATTGATAAGGTTAAGGTTTTAATTTTAACAGGTCCCACTGCCGATAAAATTGAAGCCGCAGTTAAAAAGGATGCTCGATATATGGGCTACAACCCCAACATTATGCGCGCCGCCAATTTAGAGGAAGCGGTAAAGCTTGCCCACAAAAGCGCCGTTTCGGGTGACGTAGTAACCCTTTCCCCCGCCTGCGCAAGTTTTGATGTTTACCCCAACTTTGCAGTAAGGGGCGACAAATTCAAGGAGCTTGTAAACGCTCTTTAAGGATTGATTTTTATGGATTTGAATAAGCTTATAACCGAGCTTTCCGCCGCAAGCGGAATAGGTCATATTAGTGAAGTTAAAGAGGTTGCAAAAAACTATCTTTCAAAATTTTCTAAAATAACCGATACAGAAAATTATCTTTTGGCAGAAATTGGTGAGGGCAAGCACTTGCTTATGCTTGAAGCCCATTTAGATGAGGTTGGTATGATTGTTACCGACATTTCTGATGACGGCTTTTTAACCGTTACCAATGTCGGCTCAATTGATACTCGTTTTTTACCCTCAATGCCCGTTAAAATTTACGGCAAAGAGGTTATAAAGGGCGTATTCACAAGCGTACCGCCACACCTTAAAAAGGATAATGCCGTACCAACCTTTGATATTTGCAAAATTGATACAGGCAGAAAAAATATTAAAGAGATGGTTTCTCTCGGTGACTACGTTTTATTTGACTACGCACCCACAAAGCTTTTAAACGGCAAAATCACCTCAAAGGCTTTGGATAACCGCGCAGGTATGGCGGCGGTTATTGCGGCAGGCGAAAAAATTTCGCAAATGAAGCTCCCCTTTAAGGTTTGTCTTTTGTTCCCAAGCGGAGAAGAGCTTGGTCTTCGCGGTGCAAGAGTAGGCGCATTCACCGCCACCCCTGAAAAGTGCATTTCGGTAGACGTTAGCTTTGGCGACTGCCCTGATGTTCCTCCCGCAAAAACAAGAAAGCTTGGTAGCGGTGCTATGATAGGTGTTTCCCCCATTCTTAGCCGCGGTATTTATAAAAGACTAGAGGCGGTAGCTAAGCAAAAGGATATACCCTACACCCTTGAAATTATGGGCGGTGCCACTTCAACCGATGCCGATGTTATTTCCCTTACCAAAAGCGGTATTCCTACGGGACTTGTTTCCATACCGCTCAGAAATATGCATACCCCTTGTGAAGTGGTTAGCATAAGTGACGTTCAGACCGTTGCAAATCTTCTTGCAGAATATGCAAAGGAGGAAAAATAAATGGATAATCTTTCTTTGCTTTTAAAAAAGCTCTGTGAGCTTAACGGACCATCGGGTAACGAAAATGCCGTTAGAGATTTTATTCTCAGTGAAATTGCCCCCTATTGTGATGCAAAAGTTGACCAAATGGGCAACATTATAGCCTTTAAAAAGGGTGATGAAGCTCCCAAATATAAGGTTATGCTTGATGCGCATATGGATGAGGTTGGCGTTATTGTAAACGGCATTACCGCCGATGGCTTTATTAAATTTGAAACTGTAGGCGGTATTGAAACCGAAGCGCTTATTGCTAAGAAGGTGCGTTTTGGTAATATAGTCGGCGTTATTGGCGCAAAGCCTGTTCATCAGTCATCACCCGATGAACGTAAAAAGCTGCCCTCTATTGATAGTCTTTATATTGACATTGGCGCCAACAGTAAAGAAGATGCCGAAAACTTTATAGGTCTTGGTGATATTGGCACCTTTGAAAGTGAGTGGGCAGACCTAAGCGATGATATTTTTCGCAGTAAAGCGGTTGATGACCGCGTTGGCTGTGCAGTTTTGATAAATCTTTTAAAGGCTCCCGCAAAATACGATTTTTACGCCACCTTTACCATTGGCGAAGAAATCGGACTCAGGGGCGCAAGAACTGCAACCTACTCGGTTGACCCCGATTTTGCGATTGCGCTTGAGTGTACCACCGCCGCAGATATTGGCAAAAACACCGAAAACCCCGTTACAAAGGTTGGCGAAGGCGTTGCAGTTTCATTTATGGATAGAGCCACACTTTACGACCGTGAGCTTTATGATTTTGCAATAAAAACCGCATCCGAAAAGGGAATTCCTCTTCAAATTAAAACTGCTGTTTCGGGCGGTAACAATGCAGGTGCAATTCATTTAACAAAAGGCGGTGTTCGCACCATCACCCTGTCTTTACCCGGTAGATACATTCATTCTTCGGGTGTGGTTGGCAGTAAAAGTGACCTTTTTGCTGAACACGATTTGGCAAAAGCACTGCTCAACGCCTTTGCAAGTGGCAGTTTAGACTAGTATGATTACTATAATCGACCCTTTAAAGCTCCCCGCTTTAAATTTTAAAGATGAATTTTTATCTGCAAAAATTAAGGCAAATTTTCTCTCTTACGGCGGTAACTGCTCCTTTTTATTTCTTTGGTGCCAAAAATCTAATCAGGATATAACCGCTATTATTTGCAAGTTTGAACAGAGCGTTATTATAGTAGCGAATGATGATGCGGATTTTGGTGAAATTAAAGATTTTTTGAATGTGGTTGGCTTTAGCTCCATACAGTCAAGTCCCGTAGTTTTTAAGAGCTTGGGACTTGACTATACCGAATATCAGGTGGTTTTTAAAGCTTCCAAATTAGGTGGCGCTTTACCCCCTA